>NZ_JBYSXL010000009.1:12336-98310 GCF_058782155.1 Methylobacterium sp. FW306-05-D | reverse complement strand
GGAGCGGCGGCGGCGGGCTCGGGCGCCTGCTTGCCCATCTTCGCGGCCGTCCGCACGATGGCGAGCACGTCGCGTCGCAGCTGATCGTCCTCGATCAGCGCATAGGCGCGCAGGAGTTCGATCGCCCCCTGCGCACTGAGGAAGCCGAACACGTCGGACTGCGTGCCGCCGACCTCGTCCTCCTCGAAGAAGGCCGAGACCGGCACCTCCAGGAGGCGGGCGATTTCGCGCAGGCGCCCGGCGCCGACGCGGTTCTGACCCTTCTCGTATTTCTGGACCTGCTGGAAGGTCACGCCGACGGCGGTCCCGAGCGCGGTCTGGCTCAGGCCGCGCGCCTTGCGCAGGGCGGTGATCCTCAATCCGACGAGGCGATCGACGTCGGTAGTCTGCTTCGGCATCATCTCTCGTTTCAGTCCCTAAAGAATTTTCTCAGCCCTCGCCCGGACCAGCCCCGAGGCGATGAGGTTCGAACGCTTTCGTACGCAGGCGTACAGGATTCCTTAAGTTCATTTCCTACGAAACCAGGGCAGTCGACCGTCGATAGAACCAGACGGGAGAGACTATCCTTGTCTGCAGTCAAATGCCACTGGATGTTTACTCCGCGTCAGCATCGGACGTGACCGTTCTGAGAGCTTGACCACAAAGCCGGCATAAATTGCAAGCCTAACGTTGTAACCGTCCCTCGCCAGTTTTCGCTGCGCCGCACGGGGCGGAGCCTGCGGACGGCGCGCGGAGCGGACGCGTTCCGGGCCACACCGCATCGGACGAAGCGCGACGCATGCGCCGGGGCAATGGCTTTCGTGCAGCGCCGCCCCAGGTCTAGACTGTCGGACCGGATTGTTCGCGACGCCGAAAAACCCAGGTGGATCATGTATATCGCTATGAATCGCTTCAAAGTGGTCAAAGACGCCACGGAAGATTTCGAGCAAGTCTGGCTCGGACGCGACAGTCATCTCGGCGAGATGCCGGGCTTCGTCGAGTTCCATCTGCTGCGCGGTCCCGAAGCCGAGGATCACGTCCTCTACGCCTCGCACACGATCTGGTCGTCGAAGGCCGATTTCGAGGCCTGGACCCGTTCTGAGCAGTTTCGAAAGGCCCATGGCCGGGTGCCGTCGACCAAGCCCCTCTATCTGGGCCATCCGCAATTCGAGGGATTCGAGACGATTCAGACCGTCGCGCGGGCTGATTCGGAAACGGCCGCCTGATTCGCGGCCCGGCCCGGCGCCGGGCGGCGATTCGAAACGACCCGCCCGGCGCACCGCGCCGGGCCGGGCCGTGGCCTGCGGGTTCGGTCGCATCGGGCACGTGACAGTCCTGGCGCAGTCGCGCGTGAAATTTCCTGCGCAACCCTCTTTGCCGGATCGACGTTGTGAGGCCGTATGCGAGATCAGGCGGTTGCGTGACCGTCGATCCGTGCGCGCAATCCATGCGTGACGCCGAAGCGGACATCTCTGGCCGCGCGAAGCCTTGTCGAAACCGCGGCTCCGTCGCGGCTCGCGAACCCGTACGCGAAACGAGGACTGAGTCCGGGCCGGTCGAACGGTCCGAGGCCTTCAGGCCCGTGTCTTGCACGGCTATTCTCGGTCACCATGACTGATTCGGGATTCGGCTCAATCCTGCACAGTCATCGCATCAGGACGGGACACGGCGCTCCAGATGTTTCATGATCGGATCCCAGCCGCCCTCGAGAAATTCCCGGTCCTCCGTCCGCGCCGCGACGTCTGGGCGGCCCTTCTCCCCCGCCGCAGCCGCGCCGCCTTCCGCCTCGGCCTGTCGGCCGCGACCGCCGTCGCGGATGTCCTCGTCATCTTCTGCATCGCGGCCGGGATCGATCTCGCCTATCACGCCGCCTTCGACGCCACCGAGCCGGTGGTGGTCCACAGCGGCAGCTTCGAACTCGCCGCCCTGGTGGCGATCTTCGTCCTGCTGACGAATCTCGTCCGCGAGGATTACGACATCGAGACGCTGCTCGCGCGGCGTCCCCACCTGCGGCGCGCGGCCATGGTCTGGACCGGCGCCTGGGCCGTCGTCCTGCTGATCGGCTTCGCCACGAAGACGACCCACGAGTATTCGCGCCTCGTCTCGGTGGGGTTCTTCCTGGCGGGCCTGCCCGCGATCCTGCTGACCCGGGGGGTGATGCTGCGCCTGGTGCGCAGCGCGGCGACCTCCACCTCCGGCCAGACCAACCGGGTCCATCTCGTCGGCTACGAGGAGGACATCGCCCGCTTCTACGGCCACAACGACCCCGAGGCCCTCGGCCTGCGCGTCATCGGCACCAGCTATCTGCGCCCGCTCGACCCCGCGGGCGACGCCGAAGCCCGCCGCGCCCAGATGTCGGAGGATCTCGATCTCGCGGTCTCCGTGGTGCGCTTCCTGCGCCCGGACGACGTGTTCATCCTGGTACCGTGGTCGGAGGCCTCCGACATCGAGCGCTGCATCGACGCCTTCCTGCGGGTGCCGGCGGCCCTGCACCTGCGCCCGGGCTCGGTGATGGACCGCTTCCCCGATCTCACCCTCGCCCGGGTCGGCCGACTCTCGGGCATCAATATCGGGCGCCGGCCGCTCCAGGCGGGCGAGCGCTTCCTGAAGCGCAGCCTCGATCTCGCCCTCGCCCTGACGGCCCTGGTGCTGCTCGGGCCGCTCTTCCTCGTGGTCGCAGCCCTGATCAAGATCGACAGCCCGGGCCCGGTGTTCTTCCGCCAGAAGCGCTACGGCTTCAACCAGCAGCCCTTCGGCGTCTTCAAGTTCCGCAGCATGAGGGCCGAGCCGGAGACGGTCTTCCGGCAGGCCACCCGCAACGACAGCCGCATCACGCGGATCGGCCGGGTACTGCGCCGTTCGAACATCGACGAACTGCCCCAGCTCATCAACGTCCTGCTGGGCGAGATGTCCCTCGTCGGGCCGCGCCCCCACGCCCTGGCGCATGACCGCAGCTTCGAGAACCGCATCGCCCTCTACGCCCGCCGCCACAACGTGATGCCGGGCATCACCGGCTGGGCGCAGGTGAACGGCCTGCGCGGCGAGACCCTCACCGACCTCGACATGGAGCGGCGGGTCCAGCACGACCTGCACTACATCGACAACTGGTCGATCTGGCTCGACCTGCGGATCCTGTTCATGACCGTGTTCTCGCCGCGCGCCTACAGGAACGCCGGCTGAGCCGGAGGCGCGCCCGGCCTGGACGCTAGTCCGCGGCGGACCGGCCGAGGCAGGCGCCGCACTCGCCCTCGACCTCGAGGATGCGGCTCGTGGGCTTGAAGCCGGCCTTGGCCAGGGTGCGTCCGAGCTGGTCTTCCACCTCCGGCGAGGTGGTCTCGTCGATCGAGCCGCAATTGCGGCAGATCAGGAAGACGAGGCCGGCGCCGTCGGTGTGCGCGTGACCGCAGGACACGAAGGCGTTGCGGCTCGCGATCCGATGGACGAGCCCATGCTCGGTGAGGAAGTCGAGGGCGCGGTAGACCGAGACCGCCGCGACGCGGCGTCCCGGTTCGCTCAGGGCCTCGGCGATGTCGTAGGCGCCCATCGGCCGCGTCTGCCCGGCCACCGCCGCCAGCACGTCGCGGCGCAGGCGTGTGAACTGCAGGTCGCGTTCGCGGCACAGGCGTTCCGCCCGGGCGATCGCTTCCGGCGCCCCGCCGCAACCGTGGTCATGCGCCGCCGCATGGTCGTGCATGGTCTGCCCCATGAGCCCGGGATGTTGGATCGAGCCGGCCCGTTGAACTGCCCGAGTGTTACAGTGTATCACCGCCAACATAAGCCGGCGCTCCCGTTCGGGCAAATGATCCATCCGTGACCCGAAACCCGCGTCCCCCCGTTTTCCTCCGCCGCTCGCTGTTCCAGGCCGGCGCGTCCCTGCGCTTCGCGGTGGCGTCGGCGCTGACCCTGCTGCTCTGGGTCGCGATCCTGTGGGCCTCCCGATGAGCTGCGACCTGCCCGGCGCCATCGCGCTCCAGGGGCTGACCCTCGGCTACGACCGCCATCCGGCCGTCCATCACCTCGACGGGATCATCGCCCCCGGCGCCCTCCTGGCCCTGGTCGGGCCGAACGGCGCCGGCAAGTCGACCCTCCTGAAGGGCATCGTCGGCGAGATCCCGTGCCTCGAGGGCCGGATCGCGCGGCCCGGGCTCGACGACGCCATCGCCTACCTGCCCCAGGCGGCGGAGATCGACCGCAGCTTTCCCCTCAGCGTCCTCGACCTCGTGGCGATGGGCCTGTGGCGCCGCCTCGGTCCCTGGCGGAGCGCGCGCCGCCACCGAGCGACCTTGCTGGAAGCCTTGGCCGCCGTCGGCCTCGCCGGGTTCGAGACGCGCCTGATCGGCACCCTGTCGGGCGGCCAGTTCCAGCGCGCCCTGTTCGCCCGCCTGATCGTGCAGGATGCCCGCGTGCTGCTCCTGGACGAGCCGTTCACCGGCGTCGACGGGCGCACCACCGCCGACCTCCTAGCTCTGGTCGGCGCCTGGCATGGGCAGGGACGCACCATCGTGGCCGCCCTGCACGATCTCGGACAGGTCCGGAGCCACTTCCCGCACACCCTCCTCCTGGCACGGGAGGCGGTGGCCTGGGGACCGACCGAGCGGGTGCTCACGCCGCGAAACCTCGCCCGCGCCCAGAGCCTGTCGGAGGCCTGGGACGAGGATGCGGCGGTCTGCGGCCGCCACGCGGAGACCGGGCCGTCCCACGGCCATGATCACGAGCACGGCCACGAGCACGGCCATGGTCATGGTCATGCGCACCCGCATGAGCCCGCGCATCCCCGCGATCACGGGCCTACGCATGACCGGGGGCACGCCGCGTGATCGATCTCCTCTTCGGCCCCTTCGTCGAGTTCGGCTTCATGCGCCGGGCGCTGGTGGGCTGCCTCGCCCTGTCGCTCTCGGCCCCGCCCGTGGGCGTGTTCCTGATGCTGCGGCGCATGAGCCTGATGAGTGACGCCATGAGCCACGCGATCCTGCCCGGGGCGGCCGTCGGCTTCCTGGTGGCGGGGCTGTCGCTGCCGGCCATGACGCTGGGCGGCCTTGCGGCCGGTCTCGCGGTGGCGCTGATGGCAGGGCTCGTCACCCGCTCCACCGTGATCAAGGAGGATGCGAGCCTTGCGGCCTTCTACCTGATCTCGCTCGCCGGCGGCGTCCTCCTGGTGTCCCTGCGCGGATCGCAGATCGACCTGCTGCACATCCTGTTCGGCAGCGTGCTCGCCCTCGACGATCCGGCCCTCTGGCTGCTCGGGGGCATCGCCACCGTGACCCTGTTCGGCCTGGCGGCGATCTACCGGCCCCTGGTGATGGAATGCGTCGACCCGCTGTTCCTGCGCACGGTCAGCCGCGCCGGCGGCCCGGTGCACTACGCCTTCCTCGGCCTCGTGGTGATGAACCTGGTCGGCGGGTTCCAGGCCCTGGGCACCCTGCTGGCGGTGGGGCTGATGCTGCTCCCGGCCATCGCGGCGCGCTTCTGGGCGGCGGACCTGTCGGGCATGATCCCGGTCTCGGTGCTGATCGCGATGCTGTCGAGCGTGGTCGGCCTCAGCGTGTCCTACCAGGCCGATCTGCCGACCGGACCCGCGATCGTGCTCGCGGCCGGATGCTTCTACCTCGTCTCGATGCTGGTGGGACGCCGGGGCGGGCTGGTCTACCGGCTCGTCCGGGCCCGCCACCTGGAAGCGTGATCGACGGGAGGCCGAAGCCTCGAATCAGAGGCTCGGAGCAGGCGCCTCACAGATTGAACAGGCTCATCAGGCCCGAGATGATGGCATAGACGAAGCCGGCATTGAGCAGGACGCCCACCGTCCCGATCGCGAGGCCGCCCAGCACCACGACGCCGTCGCGCTCGACGAGGCCGAGGCCGACGAGGCAGATGGCGAGGCCGAGGGGAATCTGCCCGACGATCGGCGCGGCCACGATCAGGGCCAGCGACAGGGTGAGCAGGATGAGGCCGACGCCGCGCATGCCGAGGGCGGTCTCGAACAGGCTCATGCGCGGGCGCGACCAATGCTCGAGGCGGCGCAGGAGCGGGACGGCCCGGTTCGCCGCCCGCTCGACGTCGCTGCGAGCGACGGACCGGCGCAGCAGCGCCCGCGGCAGCCAGGGCGAGGCCATACCGGCGGTGATCTGGATCGCCACCAGCAACAGCAGCAGCCCGCAGACCAGCGGGATCGGCGGCGGCATCGGCAGGCAGTTGGGCAACCCGAGGATCACGATGAGAAGCGCGAAGGCGCGGTCCTTCAGGACGGCGACGATGTCACCGACGGTCAGCCGTTCCCCTTCCTGCTCGGCGAGCACGGTGAGAACCTCGGAAGTTCTGGCAGCAGGTGACAAGAAAGCTCGGCCATTGGCGACGGTCCTGGGCCGGGCTGTAGCCGAGATGGGGGCCCAGGCCAAGCGGCGCATCCGCACGCCCGGACGGCGTCGAATCACACGGGCAGTGCGGACAGCATCCTCGACGCGAAGAACGTCGACTGATACCGCGTCAATCTAGAGATGCCATTCGACGGAATAGTTTCGTTGAGGTCGTCCAAGCTTAGGAATATCGAGACATCCGAACGATGATGAACACCTAAACTTGTATCGTGGTCGGCTTCTACGCACCAAAGATTGATTTCTGCCCGCGCCGCCGGAAGACTGGGGCTCCGATCGGCGTCGAGGCAAGGAGCCCATGCTATCGAGGGCCGGGAGCGATCGCAGCGGATTTCGAAGATCGGCGAGCCTCGCCCGTGCGGCGGCCTGGTCCACGGCGCTCTTCGCGGCACCCGCATCGGCATCCTCGCCCGCCTCGCTCCTCCTGTTCGGAAGCCTGGAGGCCAGCCCCTCCGTCTTCGTGACCACCGGCGCCAAGGTGGCGCTGGACCGGATCGACCGGGAAGGATTCGTCGCTCTCGCGAGCCTCGGGGGTCAGCGGCGCCGGGAGGGACCGGTCATCCGTGACTCCGCGGTCGCCGCGGTCGTGCTCGGCTATCAATGGTTTCGCGACTGGGGCGTCGTCGCGGCCCATGCGGGTCCCGAAGTCTCGATGGAGGTGGTGTCGGGCTGCGGCTGCGTGCAGGCCCTGCCGCCCCGCTTCGGCCTGCGCCTGCACGGGGAGGTCTGGGCCCGGCCCACCGACGACACCCTCCTCACCGCGACGCTGGTCACCGGCACGCTCCGCATGAGCGCCTGGGGCCGCCTCGCCTGGGGCTACCGGGCCGCGGGGGCCTATCTCGGACCCGAGGCCGCCCTCTATCTGGACGAGACCGGGTACCGGAAGTGGAACTTCGGGCTGCACGCGACCGATTTCGCCCTCGGCCGGTTCGGGCTGCGGCTCTCGGCCGGGCTGCAGCTCGTCGGCGACGGGGAGCCCGGCCCCTATCTCGGCCTCACCGTCTGGACGCCCTGGTAGGCTTTTCCCTCGGGGCCTTGTCCTCGACGACCCTGTCCTCGACGACCTTGTCCTTGGAGCGCCTACCCTTGGCGCGCCTGTCCGCGGCGACCTCGTCCTCGGCGATCTTGTCCTCTGCGACCTCGCGCCGCCGGGCCGGACGGCGGCTCTCGCCCGCGGCGGGCGACGTCAGGTCCAGGCTGCCCTGTTCGACCCCGGGGATGGCGGGCGCGGCGTCGAGCCCATCGAGGAAGCGGGCCGCGTCGTCGACGATGGCGGCCCGCTTGGCCGGGTCCATGCGCGCCAGGGTCCGGTACGGCATGGCGAGGCGCGGATTGTCCGCCAGGCGCTCCGCGTGCCGGATGAGGAAGTCCCAGTAGAGGTAGTTGAAGGGGCAGGCCGTGGCGCCGGTCTTCTTCGCCACGTCGTAGCTGCAGCCACGGCAGTAATCCGACATCCGGTTGATGTAGGCGCCCGAGGCCGCGTAGGGCTTCGAGCCCATCACGCCGCCATCGGCCCAGAGCACCATACCGTGGACGTTGGGCAGTTCGACCCACTCGTAGGCGTCGGCATAGACGACGAGGTACCATTCCTCCACCTGCGCCGGGGCGAGGCCCGCGAGCAGCGCGAAGTTGCCTGTCACCATCAGGCGCTGGATGTGGTGGGCGTAGGCGTGGGTCCGGGTCGCGCCGATGCACTGCGCCAGGCAGTTCATCTGGGTCTCGCCGGACCAGTAGAACCAGGGCAGGTCGCGCCCGGCCTCGAGGGCGTTCGAGGCCGCGTAGTCCGGCATCCGCGCCCAGTACAGCCCGCGCACGTATTCCCGCCAGCCGAGGACCTGGCGGATGAAGCCCTCGGCGCAGTGGAGCGGGGCGTCGCCGGCGCGGTAGGCCCGCTCCGCCGCCCGGCAGACCTCCTCCGGCGTCAGGAGCCCGGCGTTCAGGGCCGGCCCGATCAGGGCGTGGTACAGGAACGGCGCATCCGTGCGCATCGCGTCCTGGTAGTCGCCGAAGGTCGGCAGGCCGACGGCGAGGAAGTGCTTGAAGGCGGCGACGGCCTCGGTCCGCGTCACCGGCCAGGCGAAGGCCGCGGTCTCGCCGAAATGGTCGCCGAACGCGGCCTCCACCAGGGCGATGACCTCCCGGGTCACGGCATCGGGCGGAAAGCCGATGCGCTCGGGCACGACGTGGCCCTTCGGCAGGCCCCTGCGGTTCTCGGCGTCGAAGTTCCAGCGGCCGCCGACCGGCTCGCCCCCCTCCATCAGCAGACCGGTGCGACGGCGCATGCCGCGGTAGAAGGTCTCCATGCGCAGGCTGCGGCGGTCGCCGGCCCAGGCGGCGAACTCCGCCCGCGGGCAGAGGAAACGGTTGTCGTCGCGGATCTCCACGGGCGGCCCGAGATCGTCGCGCCAGCCCTGCATCATCTCCCAGACCCGCCACTCGCCGGGCTCGGTGACCACGACCCGCTCGACCGCGTGGCGCGCGACCGCGCGTTCCAGCTCGCCGGTGAAGCTGCCTGTGTTGCCCGGGGCATCGAGGCGGACGTAGTCGACCGTGATGCCCTCCGCCTCCAGCTCGGCCGCGAAGTGGCGCATCGCCGAGAACAGGAACGCGATCTTCTGCTTGTGGTGGCGGACATAGGTCGCCTCCGCCCGGACCTCGACCATCAGCACCACGTCGTGCTCGGGATCGAGATCGGTCAGGGTGGCGATGCGGCGGGTGAGCTGGTCGCCGAGGAGGAAGCGGAGCGTGCGGATGGGACTCAGCCCCCGGCCCGCAGGCGTGCGCCGGCCGGTTTCCGGCCCGGCAGTCCGCCTTCCGTTCCCCCGGCGCCTGTGTCCCGCCTCATGCGTGCTCCCAATTCGCTCCCAATCGGATAGGTATGGCGAAAGCGGGAGACGGGGAGCCGTCGTCGCGCGGGATCGACCGATCCGTGACGTCGCAGGACCGTCGGGAGCCTCATGAAGTTCGCTTTTGCCGGCATCGATTTCCTCGGCGGCGTGTTCGAGGCCCTGCTCGGAGCGGGCTGGACGCCGATCAAGCTGTTCACCCGGCCCTGCGACGGGCTCTACGACCACAACGAGGCGGTGGTGGCCCAGGCCCGCCGCCACCGCGTGCCCATGCAGATCTCGCGGATGCGGCCGGAGGACCTCGCCGGGCTGGCGGAGGCGCACGGCCGGGACTGGGCCCTGGTGGTGGCCGGCTATCCCTGGCTGATCCGGGGCTGGCGGGGCCAAGCCGCCTACGGGCTCAACTTCCACCCCTCCCCGCTGCCCCTCGGCCGCGGCCCCTACCCGCTCTTCAAGGCGATCAGCGACGCGCAGCCGGACTGGGGCGTCACCGCGCACGTCCTCGCCGAGGACGGCTTCGACACCGGCGACATCCTGGCCCAGGAGCGCTTCCCGCTCTCGCCCCTGGAATCGCACGAGACCCTGCTCGCCAAGTGCCAGATGGCGGCGCGCCGCATCGCCGCCGGCCCCATCGCCCGGGACCTGCCCGGCCTCTGGCGGACGCCGACGCCCCAGGGCACCGGCTCCTACTGGCCGCGGGTGACGGATGCGGACCGCACCCTCGACTTCCGCTCCGAGGTCGAGGCGATCCTGCGCCGGGTCCGCGCCTTCGGCACGATCGAGACGATCGCCCGGGTCGGCGAATCCCGGGTCTATGTGGCGGCGGCCGAGGGCTGGCGCGAGGCGCATCGCCACACGCCCGGGACGGTGGTGCAGCGCTACCGCCGCCACGTCGTCATCGCCGCCCGCGACGGCTACATCCAGCTCAACCGGTGGAGCCCCGTCCCGGCCAGCGAGGCCGGTCAACTCGGGCGGTAGGCCGCCCTATATCAGGGCGATCTCGTCACCCGAGCGATCGAGCAGATCCCATGGCGCGGATGCGCAAGAAGGCCGATCTCCCCACCAAGATCTGCGTCCAGTGCGGCAAGCCGTTCGCGTGGCGCAAGAAGTGGGAGCGGGTCTGGGACGAGGTCCGCTACTGCTCGGACCGCTGCCGGGCGGAGGCCAAGCGGGCTCCGGCACGGGCGGCGGGGCAGGAATGAGCCGCCTCAGGCCAGGGCGGCGAGGCCGTCCGGCGTGTCGACGTCCTGGGTGACGCCGGCGTCCATCGCGCAGTCCAGCACGTCGTCGCGTCCGGCGAGCAGGCGTCCCGCCCCCTGGTCGCCGGAGAGGCCGGCAAGCGCCGGTCCCAAGCGCCGCAGGTTCAGCAGGACCGGGTTGCCGCGCATGCCCGCATGGACCGGCACCACGGCGGAGGGGGAAGGGTCCGCCGCACGGAAGGCGTCGGCCAGGGCCGTCAGGTGGCGGGCGCTCACCCGGGGCATGTCGCCGAGGAGCACGATCGCACCGCCGATGCCCCTCGGCAGGGCCGCGAGCCCGGCCTGGAGCGAGGTGGCGAGGCCGTCGGCATAGGCCGGGTTCACGACCCGGACGAGGTCGAGCCCGTCGAGGGCGGCGCCGACCCGGTCGGCATGGGCGCCGAGCACCGCCACCACCGGGCCGAGCCCGGAGCCGACGGCGGCCTCCGCCGCGTGGCGCACCAGGGGCCGCCCGGCCAGGGCCTGCAGCAGCTTCGGCTCCGCGCCGAAGCGGGTCCCGCGCCCCGCCGCGAGCAGGATGAGTCCGAGTTCGGGCATCGGCCTCAGGCCTCCTCCTCGGCGGGGTCGCCGCCGGAGCGGGGCTGGGGCCGCGACACGATCTCCATCAGGAGGCCGCCGACGCCGAGGGCGACGATGTCGGCCCGGGTCACGGCGAGCCCGGCGAGCAGCCGGTGCAGCACCCAGTCGAAGCCGTTCTCCTTGGGCGAGCGCGCGCAGCCCGGTGCGCCGATGACCGGCACCGCGGCGACCCGTCCGACGAGGAGGAGGTTGCCCGGGTCCACCGGCATGCCGAGATGCTCCACGTGCCCGTCCGCCGCCTCGATCGCGGCGGGAATCACGTCGCGCCGGTCGGCGATGGCCGAGGCGCCGAACACCACCACCAGCTCGGCGCGATCCTCCGCGACCGCCGCCCGGATCGCATCGGCCACGGCCTCGCGCCGGTGGGGCACCCGGGCGTCGGTGACGAGTTCGGCGCCCGTGGGGGCGAGGCGGTGGCGCAGGTTGGCCAGCGTCTTGTCGATGGTCGCGGGCTTGAGGCCGGGCAGCAGGGTCGAGACGACGGCGACCCGGGTCAGGCGATAGGGCGCGACGGCGAGCGCCCCGGCGGGCGCGGCGCCGCAGGCCCGGTCGAGGGCAGTGCCCGGGACCGCGTAGGGGATGATCTTCACCGTGGCGACCATCTCGCCGGCCACCACCGGCTTGTAGGGCGCGAGCGTCGCCACCGTGATCGACTCGTCGATGCCGTTGACGGCGTCGACGGCGGCCCGGTCGATCTGCAGCAGCCCGGCGGTCGCCGCATGCAGGTTGCAGCGGCCGGTGAAGGGCGGCTCGCGGCGCAGGTGCGGGCCGGCGAGATGCGCGGCGAGGCGTTCGGCCGCCGCGTCCTCGGCCACGTCGCCCGGCTCCAGGGCGACGGCCACGAGTTCGGACAGCCCGGCGGCGGCGAGGCGCGCGGCGTCCTTGGCCGGGATCACCCGGCCCTTGCGCAGGGTCACGTCGTGGGACCGCACCGTATGGGCGGCGATGAGCCCGGCGGCCTCGCGCGTCGGGACGGCGCCGAACTTCACGCGCCGGCTCCGGCACGGGGGGTGCGCTGCGCGGCGACGATCTGCGCCAGGATCGAGACCGCGATCTCGGCCGGGCTGACGGCCTGGATGGGAAGGCCGATCGGCGCCGCGATCCGGCCGATCTCGGCCTCCGAGAACCCGGCCTGGGCGAGGCGGGCGACGCGGGCCGCGTGGGTTTTGCGCGAGCCGAGGGCCCCGACATAGAAGCACCCGGCCCGGAGCGCGGCCGCCAGGGCCGGATCGTCGATCTTCGGGTCGTGGGTCAGGGCCGCCACGGCGCAGTAGCGGTCGAGCGGCGGGACCGGCCCGGCCAGCGCGTCGTCCGGCCATTCGGCCACGAGGTCGATGCCGGGAAAGCGCTCCGGCGTCGCGAAGGCGGTGCGCGGATCGATGACGGTGACGGCGAGGTCGAGGGCCAGGGCCATCGGGCACAGGGCCTGGCTGATGTGCACGGCGCCGATCACCACCAGACGCACCGGCGGCGCCTGCACGGTGAGGAAGACCGAGCGGCCCTCGGCCTCCGCGAGGCCGCTCTTGCCGGAGGCGAGGTGGCGGGCGAGGAGGTCGGCGAGGGGGTCGCCGGCGATCTCGGCCTCGCGCACCACCCGCTGGGCACCGCCGTCGAGGTCGGTGACCAGGATGGCGGCACGGCGCGCGGCGCGCTCGGCGTTGAGGATCGCGAGGGTTTCGAGCTGCATACCGGCGCCTCAGGCCACGGGCTCGACGAAGACGCGGATGCGCCCGCCGCAGGACAGGCCGACCCGCCAGGCGGTCTCGTCGGCCACGCCGAATTCGATCACTCGCGCGCGCCCGTCGGCAATCGCCTCCAGGCCCTCGGTGATCACCGCGCCCTCGACGCAGCCGCCCGAGACCGAGCCGAGGAAGTTGCCCTCGCCGTCCACGACGAGATGGCTGCCCACCGGCCGCGGCGCCGAGCCCCAGGTCTCGATGACGGTGGCGAGGGCCACCGCGCGGCCCGCCCGGCGCCAGGCCTCAGCAGCCCCGAGGATGTCGTTGTCGGTGGAGAGCATGGCCCTGACGAACTCCGGCGCGGGATCGAACCCGCGAATGGGGAACCCGAGAGCACGAGGTAAGGTCCCGGGCGGCCGTGGCAATGCGATCCGGCGGACGCCGATGCCGGGCCGTGACGTGCCGCACCGACCGGCGTGACTTTCCGCACCGACCGGGTCGCCCTATCGTGCGGCCTCGCTCACCCGCCCCGATGGATTCGCGCCTCGATGCCCAGCCTCCGCGCCGCCGCCTGCGCCCTCACCTTCGCCGGCCTGCTGGCCGGGCCGGCGTCCGGCCGCGCCGAGGCGCAGGTCCGGATCGGGCTGTCGGCGCCGCTGACCGGCCCGGACGCCGCCTTCGGGCAGGGCCTGCGCCTCGGGGCCGAGCAGGCGGTGGCCGACCTCAACCGGGCCGGCGGCGTCAACGGGCAGCGCCTCGTCCTGGTGGTCGCGGACGATGCGGGCGAGGGCAAGCAGGGCCTCGCCGTCGCCCGGCGGTTCGCCGCCGAGCGTATCGGCCTCGTGGTCGGTCCCTTCCATGCCGGCGTCGCGGGGCTGGCGCTGCCGGTCTACGAGGAGGCCGGCATCGTCGCCGTGACGCCGGGCAGCGGCTATCCCGGGCTGACGGCCCGGGGCTGGTGGAACGTGTTCCGCACCGTGCCGAACGAGGCCGAGCAGGGAACACTCGCCGGGGCCTACCTCCTCGGCCGTCACGGCGGCCAGCGCGTCGGCCTCGTGCACGACAAGAGTCCGTTCGGCCGCGGGCTCGCGGAGGGCGTGAGCCGCACCCTGAAGGCCGCGGGCCAGCCGGAGGCGGCCTTCGAGACCCTGACCCGCGGCGAGCGCGACCTCTCCGGACTGGTCGCGCGCCTGAAGCGGGCCCGCGTCGAGGTCGTGTATTTCGGCGGCCTCGCGGCGGATGCGGCCGTGCTCCTGCGCGGCCTGCGCGAGGCCGGGCTGAACGCGCCCCTGGTGGGCAGCGACGGCCTCCTCGATCCGGCCTTTCCGCAGGCGGCCGGCGCCGCGGCCGAGGGCACGGTGATGACCCTGACCCCCGATCCGCCCCGGCTGCCCGAGGCCAAGGGGCCAGAGACGAAGGGTCCGGAGGCGAAAACCGCGAGGCTGCCGCGCAGCCCGGAGGCGAACGCGGTGGCCGCCCAGGCCTATGCAGCCGTCGAAGTCCTGCGCCAGGGCATCCTGGGGGCCGGCGCGGCGGATGGTCGGGCGGTCGCCGCCTACCTGCACCAGGGCCGCGCCCTGCGGACGGTTCTCGGCGAGCTCGCCTACGATGCCCGGGGCGACCTCAGGCCCGATCCCCGACGGCCGGGCACCATCCTGCAGGCCTGGAGGCGGACCCCGGACGGACGGATCGACTATGCCGGCAACGACGTCACGCCCTGAAGGCGGCCCTCGGGCGCCGTCGCGCGGCAGGGTGGGACGCGCCGCGCGACGACGTCGCGGGCCGAACGGTGTGCATCGCGCGCCGAATCTTGATCTTTCCGAATCTTCGTGCGGCCTGTGCCCGGCTCATCACCGGTCTGCATCGGGAAAAGCTTGCTTCCGGCCGGTCCGGACATTATGTCGGGGCAACGCTCGCCGGTGTTGCGCATCCGATGGGATCGGACCCGCCGCCCGCCGCGTTTTGCCGAACGGCTTCGTTTTGTGTCCCGGGTCGCCCCTTTCAGGCCGTCCGGCTGGAGAGTGTGGATGGCGAAAGAAGAGTTGATGCAGTTCGACGGTCTCGTGATCGAGATCCTGCCGGACGCGCGCTACCGCGTGCAGCTCGATCAGGGCCACGAGATCGTGGCCTACACGGCCGGCAAGATGAAGAAGAACCGCATCAAGACTCTGGCCGGCGACCGCGTCACCGTCGAGATGTCCCCCTACGACCTGGAGAAGGGCCGCCTCGTGTTCCGACACAAGGACGAGCGTTCCGCCGGCCCGCGCCCGCCGATGCGCGGCCAGTTCCGCCGCCGCTGAGCCTTCTGCGCCGGGAAGTCCGCATCCTGATCCATGCCTCCCTTGACTGAGAGGCATGGGCACGAAGAGGGTCGCGCCCGAGCGTGGCCCGGCCAAAACCATCCGACCATTCGCGTGCAGGTGATCCCGCGTCACCCACCGATGATCTTGATGAACGCCGCCCCCGCCCCGAAGAGGGCTGCACCGGCTGCCATACCGGATAGGGCGACCTGCCAGGGTGCGAGCATCCGGTCGCGCTCGAGCTTCATGGCCTCAGCCATCAGCTTCCGCTGCTCGGCGACGAATTTTTCGCTTTCCTCGCGCGCACGACGGATGCGGCCGATCTGCTCCTCGAGGTCGGGCGTCAGCGGTATTGCACCCTCGGCCATCGGAGTCGTCTCTCGTCGCGCTGAATCACGCCCCTGAGATATTGCAACCCTGGCGGCAGGGATCAAGCGGCAAGGATCGAGCGGCAAGGATCGAGCGGACTGCGCGGCCTTCGCCCTCCGCTCGACCCGGCCCTACTTCCCGCACTACCCTACTTCCCGAACCGCTCGAATTTCGGGAAGCTCCGGGTCATCAGCGTGCCCGCGTCCGAACGATGGCCCATCCACTTCTCCAGGATGCTCGCCTGGGCGAGCCGCGCCTCGCCGCCGGCCTCGCGCCAGGGCAGGCCCTCGGCCAGGGTGAAGACGTGGGCGTCGGTGAGCGTGGTCTGGCGGCAGCGCTGCAGGCGCACGCCCTTGCCGCGCACCATCTCGGGCAGCTCGCTCAAGGGGAAGACCAGCATCAGCCGGTCGGCGCTGCACACCGCGATGTGGTCGCCGGCCGCCGGGACCAGCACGGCGGCCGTCGCCGGCGCGTCGAGGCCCATGATCCCCTTGCCCTTGCGGGTGTTGGCGACCAGCGCGTCGGCGGGCGCCAGGAAGCCGCGCCCGTCGGTGGCCGCGACCAGGACCTTCGCGCCGGGCTGGTAGGGGATGGCCGCGACGATCTCGGTGCCGTCGTCGAAATCCACCATCAGGCGGATCGGGTCGCCGAAGCCGCGCCCGCCCGGCAGCTTGGCGGCCTCCAGGGTGAACACCTTGCCGTTCGAGGCCAGCACCAGGAGCTTGGCCGTGGTCTCGCTCGGGAAGGCGAGCTTGAGGCCGTCGTCGCCCTTGAAGGCCACGCCCGACAGGTCGGCGACGTGGCCCTTGAGCGCCCGGATCCAGCCCTTGTTCGAGACGATCACGGTGATGGGCTCGCGCTCCACCATGGCGGCGGCGAAGTCGATGCCGGCGGTGTCGGGCGGGTTCTCCAGGGTGGTGCGCCGGGCGCCGATCTTGGTCTCGGGTCCGAAGGTCTTCTTCACCGCGCGGATCTGCTTGGTGATGTCGGCCCATTGCAGTTTGTCGGAGCCGAGCAGGCCCTCGATGCCGTCCTTCTCCAGCGTCAGCGCGTCGAGCTCGCGCTTCATCTCCATCTCCTCGAGCTTGCGCAAGGAGCGCAGGCGCGTGTCGAGGATGGCGTTGGCCTGGATCTCGGTGAGCTCGAAGCGCTTCATCAGGGCGGGCTTCGGCTCGTCCTCCTCGCGGATGATGCGGATCACCTCGTCGAGGTCGAGATAGACGATGAGCAGGCCGCCGAGGATCTCCAGGCGGCGGTCGATCTGGGCGAGGCGGTGGCGCGAGCGGCGCTGGAGCACGACGCGGCGGTGGTCGAGCCACTCGCGCAGCGCCTCGGCGAGGCCAATGACGCGGGGCACGAGCCCGCCCACCAGCACGTTCATGTTGAGCGAGATGCGCGATTCGAGCTCGGTCAGCCGGAACAGCGATTCCATCAGGATGACGGGGTCGACGTTGCGGGCCCGCGGCTCCAGCACGATGCGCACGTCCTCGGCCGATTCGTCGCGCACGTCGGCCAGCAGCGGCAGCTTGCGCTCCTGCAGGAGCTCGGCGAGCTTCTCGATCAGGCGGGCCTTCTGCACGCCGTAGGGGATTTCCGTGACCACGATGGTCCAGGTCCCGCGCCCGAGATCCTCCTTGGCCCAGCGGGCGCGCACGCGGAAGCCGCCGCGCCCGGTGCGGTAGGCCTCGGTGATCGAGTCGGCGCTGTCGATCAGGATGCCGCCGGTGGGGAAGTCCGGCCCCTTCACGAAGGTGAGGAGCTGGGCGGAGGTCGCCTCCGGGTGGGTGATGAGGTAGAGCGCCGCGTCGCAGAGCTCGGCCGCGTTGTGGGGCGGGATCGAGGTCGCCATGCCGACCGCGATGCCCTGCGAGCCGTTGGCGAGCAGGTTCGGGAAGGCGGCGGGGAGCACCACCGGCTCCTCCTCCTGCCCGTCGTAGTTCGGGCGGAAATCCACCGCATCGTCGTCGAGGCCTTCGAGGAGGAGGCGCGCCACCTCCGTCATCCGGGCCTCGGTGTAGCGCTGGGCGGCGGCGTTATCGCCGTCGATGTTGCCGAAATTGCCCTGCCCGTCGACGAGCGGATAGCGCTGCGCGAAGTCCTGCGCCATGCGCACCAGGGCGTCGTAGGCCGCCGTGTCGCCGTGCGGGTGATACTTGCCGATGACGTCGCCGACGATGCGGGCGCATTTCTTGAAGGCCGAGGTCGGGTCGAGCTTCAGGAGCCGCATGGCGAACAGGATGCGGCGATGGACGGGCTTGAGCCCGTCGCGGGCGTCGGGAAGCGCCCGGTGCATGATCGTCGAGAGCGCATAGGCGAGGTAGCGGTCCTCCAGCGCGGTCTTCAGTTCGACGGTCTCGATGCCATCGGGACCCGATGGCGGCTCGAAGGGCTGGCCCATCACGAACTCCCGGGCCGCAGGGGACCCAAATCAGAACAAAACACGAACGGAATTTAGGCGTTCCGCGTGCCCAATGCAACGAAGCGCGCGCGCTCCTCGGGCACGGGGATCGCGCGCGGCCCCCAGATGTGCTGGTCGAGGAAATACCCCGTCAAGGTAAACCCCTCGGTAACGTCCCGGGCGTCCGGCGTCATCGGCAGAGCAGCGTCGGGCAGGCGTTCGCGCAGGAAGTCCGGCAGCGCCAGCAGCCGATCGCGAAACGGCTCGCCGGCCGAGGCGCTCACCGCCCGCCCGCTGCGGGGCGAGACGTAGATCAGGGCGTCGTTGCCCCCCGTGGCGGCGCAGGCCGCCAGATCGAGCCCGAAGCCGAGTTCGGCCAGGATGGCGAGTTCGAAGCGCACCATCAGGGGCGGGGCGATGTCCGGGTCGTGCAGGTGGGCGACGAGCAGCCCGGCCGCCGCGAACAGCTCGGGATGGGGATCGCGCTCGGGCAGCAGGCGCAGCAGGCCGGCGAGGTGGCTCATGCCGTAGAGGGCGAGCCCGGAGCCCATCAGCCGGGCGGCCACGGATTCGACGGGCTCGACCGCGAAGGCGCCCAGGCTCTCGTCGAGGCGCGCCCGCCAGGTGGCCTGGACCCGGTTGCCGGCCTGCAGCACCGGCTGCATCCGGCGCGAGCGGCCGCCATGCACGAGCCCGAGATGGCGGCCGTGGTGCCGGGTCATGAGTTCGAGGATGACGCTGGTCTCGCCCTGTCGGCGCAGGCCGAGCACCAGGGCCTCGTCGGTCCATTGCATGCCTTGTCTTAGGGCGATGCCCGTCCCTTGCAAATGCCGCCGCACGAGACAGGTTGCATCACCAAATCGACTCTCGCCTCACGAGAATCATGATAGGCCCGATCCGATCCGAATCGAGGCCATCCGCCATGCTCCACCCCTGTCGCCCGCTGCGCCGCGGCGTCCTTCTCGCGAGCCTTGCGGCCCTCGCCGGCTGCGGCACCCGCGCGTCGATCCCGACGCCGTCCGCCACCGCGCCCATGCACGAGCGCCTCGCCGCCCTTGCGCTGAGCCGGCCGGAATTCGGAGCGCTCTCGCTGATCCCGGTCCGGTTCGTCCAGAGTCGGGTCTCCGGGCCCTTCCTCGACGAGGGACGCACCCTCTACTGCGTGTCGAGCCGGATGCGGGGGCGCACCTTCGGCAAGGCGGAGCGGGCCAAGATCGTCATCCAGGAGAAGGCCGGGGTCCTGAGCGTCATCGACGAGGACAAGGAGGCCTGCGACTACCACCGCACCGAGCCGCTGCCCGAACTCGAGACGATGGCCGGCGCCAAGCCCTGACGGCCAGGCCGTTTCGGGTTTCGTCTCAGAGGGCGACGCTTGCACCCCGGCCGCCGGGATGGTTCGCTGGAGCCATGCCGGACCAGCCCCTCGACCTGACCCTCGACCTGATCGCCCGCGCCCATCCGACACCGGTGGCGGACGACGCCACCGCCCTGGCCCTGATGACCGATGCCGAGCTGGCGCCGGGCCTCGCGGCCGCCTTCGCCGCCCGGCCGCTGCCGGCGGAGGGACTCTGGGTGTTCGGCTACGGCTCGCTGATCTGGCGGCCGGAATTCGCCTATTCGGAGCGCCGGGTCGGCACGGTCCACGGCTACCACCGGCGCTTCTGCCTCCTGCAGCGACGCTTCCGCGGCAGCGCCGACAATCCCGGCCTGGTCCTGGCCCTCGACGCCGGCGGGTCCTGCGAGGGCGTCGCCTTCCGGCTCACCGGTGACGAGGCCGCCGAGACCCTGCTGCCGGTCTGGCGCCGCGAGATGCGGGGCAACGGGTATATCGGGCGCTGGGTGACGGTGGAGACGGCGGGGGGTCCGATCCAGGCGCTCACCTTCGTGGTGAACGCGGACAGCGACCGCTACACCGGCCCGATCTCGGACGCCGCGATCGCCGACCGGATCGCCGCCGGGGCCGGACATCTCGGCCCCAGCGCCGAATACCTGTTCCGCACCGTGTCCGCCTGCCTCGCGGACGGCATTCGCTGCCCGCACCTGATGACCCTGCAGGCGATGGTGGCGCAGCGGCTGCGGGCGCGGGTCGCCGCCGGAATCCCGGTTCCGCCCGGCGCCTGAGGTCACGGTCCGGCCAACCGAGGGATCGGGCCGGCCCGGCGCCCGTCGCGGGCCCATCGCCCGAGCCTTGCCGAAGAGACGACAACCTGTGGCTCCCGTACCGGACGAAATCCAATCCCGTCTCCAACAGAGGCGAAGAGTGCGTTGAACGAAAACAGCTCAAAGCACGCCTGTGACAGCGGCTCAACTCGGGTTTAATGTTTATTTATAGCCCACTGCATACAGCTAGGAGGCACAGCTTTCCCCTCGATCGGACCACGTCGATGAAATTCGGTATTCGCGCGCGCCTCTATGCCGGCTTCGGCAGTCTGATCGTCATCACCGCCGGAATCGGGGCCACCGCACAGTATCAACTTGGGTCTGTCGCCAGCGACTACGCTCGGCTTGCCCGCCTCGAGGAGGGCGCCCGGAACGTCTTCTCGGTGAACGGTCTCGGCGAACGCCTGTTCGGCCAAGCCCTGGACTATCAGGCGAACCAGAAGCCCGAGCAGGTCGACCAGATGGAGCAGACGCGCCAGGGCATCGCGACCCTGCTCCAGCGCCAGGTCGACATCGCCGTCTCCGAGGAGCGCCGGACGATGTACGTCGCCATGCGCGACGACTCCGCCGTGCTGAAGGAGGACATCCAGCGCCTCGGCCAGGCCGGTGCGACGCTGGCGGAGAGCAAGGGCAAGCTGTTCCGCACCGGCGACGAGCTGACCCGTGTGACCGGCGCCCTGACGACCGACATCCGCCAGAACGGATCGGCGGCCCAGGTCGGCCAGGCCGCGCAGGTCGAGAGCGCGGTGCTGCTGATGCGTGTGGCGAACTGGCGGTTCCTCGCCACCCGCGATCCCCAGGGTCCGGCGACCTTCGCCACCTACAGCCAGAAGGCCGAGGCCGCCTTGAAGACCCTGCGGGACCTCGATACCGGCGCCGAATTCACGCGGCCGATCAAGGAGCTGCAGGAGACGGTCGGCGCCTATATCGGCGCCTTCCATGCCGCCGCCGCCGCCCTCGACGGCACCCGGGTCGCCTATGACGACAGGCTCAAGCCGCACGTGACGGCCCTGATGCAGGCGGGCCTGACGATGCGCACGAAGATCGAGGCGGCGGTCGCCGAGATCAGCGCCGCCACCGAGGCCACCGTCGGCCGCGCCCGCACCCTGCTGATGGCCTTCGTCGCCCTGGCGCTGGCCCTCGGCGGCGCCCTCGCCTTCCTGATCGCGCGCAGCATCATCGGCCCGGTCACCGGCATGACGGGCGCGATGAGCCGCCTGGCCGCCGGCGAGACGGCGGTCACGGTGCCGTCGCAGGATGCGGTGGACGAGATGGGCGAGATGGCCAAGGCCGTCGACGTGTTCCGCCAGAACGCGATCGCGCGCCTCGAACTGGAGGCGCAGCAGGTCGCGGCGCAGTCGGCGCGCCAGCGCCGGGCCGACCGGGTCGACGGGCTCGTGCAGAGTTTCGAGCAGTCCATCTCCGGCGCGATCGGCATCGTCACCTCCGCGGCGACCGAACTCGACGCGACCGCGCGCTCGATGAGCCAGGTGGCCGAGAGCACCAACGGCCGGGCGGTCGCCTCCAGCGCCGCCGCCGAGGAGACCTCCGCGAACGTGCAGACCGTGGCGGCCGCCGCCGAGGAGATGGTCGCCTCCCTGCACGAGATCGAGCGCCAGGTTCAGCAATCCAACGCCGCCGCCGGGGCCGCCGCCCGCGAGGCGCAGGCGACGGACGTCGCCATGGGCAGCCTGATGCAGGCCGCCGACCGCATCGGCGAGGCCGTGACGATGATCTCCAGCATCGCCGGGCAGACCAACCTGCTGGCCTTGAACGCCACCATCGAGGCGGCCCGCGCGGGCGAAGCCGGACGCGGCTTCGCGGTGGTCGCCGCCGAGGTCAAGGAACTCGCCGGCCAGACGGCCCGCGCCACCGACCAGATCGGCGGCCAGATCACGGCGATCCAGCAGGCCACGGCCCAGGCCGTCGCGGCGATCCGGCAGATCGGCCAGACCATCGTCTCGGTGAACGCGATCACGGAGAGCATCGCCGCGACAGTGGTGGAGCAGACCGCGGCGACCGGCGAGATCTCGCGCAACGCCGCCGAGGCCGCGCGCGGGACGCAGGACGTCTCGATGAACGTCGCCGGGGTCCTGGCTTCCACGAGCGAGACCGGCTCGGCGGCCCATCAGGTGCTGATGGCGGCGGGCGAACTCTCGGTCCAGTCGGTCAACGTGCGCCAGGAGGTCGAAGGCTTCCTCGCCGCCATCCGCGCCGCGTGAGACGGGGCCTCGGTCGGGCCCTATCAGGCTCGGCCGAGGCTTAAAGCGCCCATCCCGGAAGCCCGGCCGGCGCCTCAGTTCACCTCGACCTGCACCACCCCCGGCACGGCCCGGAGCGCCCCGGCGATCTGGGGCGTCGCCTGGTATTTGCCCGGCAGCTTGACCTCGACCTCGCGGGCGCCGTCGAGGAGGAGGATGAGGGAGACCTCGCCCTCCCCGCGCACCTGCAGGCGCTGCTGCACGCTGGGGATCGGGCGCTCGTCGCGCAGGTAGACCCGCATGCCCTTCTGGTGGCGGGCCACCGCCACGTCGAGGGGCTCGGCGGTCATGATGCGGGCGCGCACGTCCTCGCCCTCGAGATTGGCCTGGAGCTGGAGCACCAGGGGGCGTCCGGGCTCCAGGATCTCGCGGTACTGGCCGAGGCCTTCCGAGAAGATGATCGCCTCGAAATGCCCGGTCTGGTCCGAGAGGATGACGATGCCGAGCTTGTTGCCGGTCTTGGTCCGGCGCTCCGAGCGGTCGAGGACGGAGGCCGCCACGCGGCCCACGCTGGTGGTGCCGGCGCGCACCGCCCGGCAGAACTCGGCCCAGGTCTGGACCCGGAGCTTGCCGAGGAGGTCGCCGTACTCGTCCAGCGGATGGCCCGACAGGAAGAAGCCGATCGCGTCGTATTCCTTCTTCAGCTTGTCGGCCATCGGCCAGGGATCGTAGGGCGGCACCCGCAGGGTGACGTCGGCGGCGGTGATGCCGCCGAACATGTCCTCAATGCCGGTGCTGGCCGCCTCGGCCGCCCCTTGCGCGAGCTTCATCATCGGTTCGATGGCGGCGCAGGCCCGGGCGCGATCCGGCTCGATGGTGTCCATGGCGCCGGCGGCCACGAGGTTCTCGAGGGTGCGCTTGTTGAGCATGCGCGGGTTGAGCCGGCGCGCGAGGCAGGCGAGGTCCTTGAAGGGCCTGTCGCCCCGGGCCTCGATCAGCGCCTCGACCGCGCCCCGGCCCACGCCCTTGATCGCCGCGAGCGCGTAGTGAATGCGGCCCTCGCGCACCTCGAAGCCGACGCCCGAGGTGTTGATCGAGGGCGGCTCCACGGTGATCTTCAGGCGCTGGGCGTCCTGGCGGAACTCCGCGAGCTTGTCGGTGACGTCGATGTCGAGCTGCATCGCGGCGGCCAGGAACTCCACCGGGTGGTTCGCCTTCAGGTAGGCGGTCTGGTAGGTCAGCAGGGCGTAGGCGGCGGCGTGCGACTTGTTGAAGCCGTAATCGGCGAACTTGGCGAGCAGGTCGAAGATCTCGTTGGCCTTGGCCTTGGTCAGGTCGCGCTCGACGCAGCCCTTCACGAAGCGGTCGCGCTGGGCGTCCATCTCGGCCTTGATCTTCTTGCCCATGGCGCGGCGGAGCATGTCGGCCTCGCCGAGCGAGTAGCCGGCCAGCACCTTGGCCACCTCCATCACCTGTTCCTGGTAGACGATGATGCCGAAGGTCTCCTTGAGGATCGGCTCCAGCTTCTCGTGCGGGTACCAGCTCGCCTCGTTGCCGGCGTCGCGCCCGAGCTTGCGCTCGCAATAGACCGGGATGTTGGCCATCGGGCCCGGGCGGTAGAGCGCCACCAGGGCGATGATGTCCTCGAAGCGGTCGGCCTGCATCTCGACCAGCGCCTTGCGCATGCCGGCCGATTCCACCTGGAACACGCCCACCGTCTCGCCGCGCTTCATCGGCGCGTAGGTCGCCGGGTCGTCGAGGGGCAGCGAGGCGAGGTCGACGATGATGCCGCGCTTGGCCAGGAAGTCGGTGCAGCAGCGCAGCAGCGTCAGCGTCTTCAGGCCGAGGAAGTCGAACTTCACCAGGCCCGCGGCCTCGACCCACTTCATGTTGAACTGGGTCACCCGCATGCCGGTCTTCGGATCGCGGTAGAGCGGCACCAGCTGTTCGAGGGGACGGTCGCCGATGACGACGCCGGCGGCGTGGGTCGAGGCGTGCCGGTGCAGGCCCTCGAGCTTCTTCGAGATCTCCATGAGCCGGGCGACGATCGGCTCCTCCTCGATCGCCTGCTGGAGCTTCGGCTCGCCCTCGATGGCCTGGACCAGGGTGACGGGGTTGGCCGGGTTCTGCGGCACGAGCTTGGTCAGCTTGTCGACCTGCCCGTAGGGCATCTCCAGCACGCGGCCGACGTCGCGCAGCACGCCGCGGGCCAGCAGCGTCCCGAAGGTGATGATCTGCGCCACCTGCCGCTCGCCGTAGCGCTGCTGCACGTACTGGATCACGCGCTCGCGGCCCTCGACGCAGAAGTCGATGTCGAAATCCGGCATCGAGACGCGCTCGGGGTTGAGGAAGCGCTCGAAGAGCAGGCCGAAGCGCAAGGGGTCGAGGTCGGTGATGAGCAGCGACCAGGCCACCAGGGAGCCGGCGCCGGAGCCGCGGCCCGGCCCCACCGGGATGTCGTGGTCCTTGGCCCACTTGATGAAGTCCGACACGATCAGGAAGTAGCCGGGAAACTTCATGCCCACGATGACGTCGAGCTCGAAGGCCAGGCGGTCGCGGTAGACCTGCTCGGTCATGCCCGGCGCGGTGCCGTGCTGGGCCAGACGCAGTTCGAGGCCGGCTTCCGCCTGCCGGCGCAGCTCCGCCGGCTCGTCGAGGGGCGGCGCCGCCGCGACCTCGGGGGCGGCGGCGTCGCGGGCGGCGACGACGCCGAAATTCGGCAGGATCGGCTTGCGGGTGCGCACGCGGTGGGCGCAGCGCATGGCGATCTCGACGGTGGCGTCGAGGGCGTCGGGCAGGTCGGCGAAGAGCGCGGCCATCTCGGCCCGGGTCTTGAAGCCGTGGCGCGGGGTCAGCCGGCGGCGGCGGTCGTCCGAGACGAGGCGGCCATCCGCGATGGCCAGCAGGGCGTCGTGGGCGTCGTAATCGCCCTCGCGGGCGAAGAACGGCTCGTTGGCCGCCACCACCGAGAGGCCGTGGCCGTCGGCGAGCCGCAGCAATTCCCGCTCGATCATGCGCTCGTCGGGCAGGCCGTGGCGCAGGAGCTCGACGTAGAGGTTGTCCTCGCCGAAGGCCGCGCGCAGCTGCGCCAGGCGGCCGGCGGCGAGCTCGGCCCGGCCCATCCGCAGGGCGCCGTCGAGGGGGCCCGTGGAGCCGCCCGTCAGGGCGATCAGGCCGGCGCTCGACTCGGCCAGCGCCTCGACGCCGACGCGGGGCGCGTCGCCGAGCGCACCGTCGAAATAGGCCCGGCTCGCCAGCCGCAGCAGGTTGCCGTAGCCGGTCTCGTCCTGGGCCAGCACGACGATGTTGGCGCAGCCGGCCTGGGCCTGCCCGACGCGCGCCATCGGGTCGGGCGCCTCGAAGGCCACGGTGAGCTGGAGGCCGGGGATGGGCTGGATGCCGGCGCCGGCGGCCTTCTCGGAGAATTCCAGCGCGCCGAAGAGGTTGTTGGTGTCGGTGAGGGCCAGGGCCGGCTGCCGGTCGGCCAGCGCCGCCTTGACGATGTCGCCGACCTTCAGGGCGCCCTCCAGCAGGGAGAACGAGGAATGGACGTGGAGGTGGACGTAAGCCGGGTCTTTGAGGATTCGCGCCATGCCCGCACCAGAGCGCCTCAGGGTGAACGAATCCATGGCCGAGCGCCCCGCACCCACGGTTTGCTGTGGAGAGTTGCCGCCTGTGCCCGGGCCGCAACGCTATCGCAAGGGCGCCAGTGCGACAGCCCAGGCGGCGACGGAGACCGCCAGGAGCCCGAAGGCCATGAACTCGACCGCACCCGTCAGGATCATCCGCTTGAACATGGGCCTCGCCTTTCGTTGACGCCCCGAGTTTTGTTCTTGTTTTGTTCTGTGTAAAGGTCTGTCTGAAAAGGGTGAAGAACAGGGTGAACCGATCGTAAATCCGCGCGGTACAAGGCCGGGTTAGCCGTTGTAATGCCACCGGCACTGGAGGATCTCGAGGGCCTGCTCCGCTCCCTGCCCGGCGACCCGGTAGACCAGGCGATGCTCCCCGGTGATCCGGCGCGACCACCAGCCCTTGAGATTGCCCTTCAGGGGCTCGGGCTTGCCGATGCCCTGGAACGGGTTTCGCCGCGCCTGTCCGATCAGTTCGTTGATGCGCTGGAGGGTCGTGCGGTCGGTCGCCTGCCAGTGGCAGTAATCGTCCCAGGCCTGGTCCGACCAGACCAGCTTCACGGCTGGATCAGGTCCCGCTCCGTCCCGCCGCCCGCGTCGAGCTGCGCCATGGCCTCCGTCAGGCGGCGGGCATTCGCGGGCGTGCCCAGGAGGTGCAGGGTCTCCCGCAGGCTTTCGAACTCGGCCAGGGGCAGGATCACCAGATCCTCGTGGTTCTGCCGCGTCACCACCAGTTCGGTGCGGTCCGCCTCGACGCGGTCGAAATGGGTTGCGAGGTTCTTCCGCAAGTCGCTGAAGCCGACATGGGTCATGGACCGCGCCCCCTCTTGTACAGATTTCTGTACATACGCCCACGGCGCCGAGGGTGCAAGACCACGCCCCCTCAGGGCATCTGCTCGATCAGCCCGTCCCGGATCGTCACGCGCCGGTCCATGCGGGCGGCGAGATCCATGTTGTGGGTGGCCACCAGGGCGGCGAGGCCGGAGGCGCGCACCAGCGAGACCAGGATGCCGAAGACATGGGCCGCGGTGTGCGGGTCGAGGTTGCCGGTGGGCTCGTCGGCGAGCAGCAGGCGGGGGCCGTTGGCCACCGCCCGGGCGATGGCGACGCGCTGCTGCTCGCCGCCCGAGAGTTCGGCGGGCCGGTGCTGCAGGCGCTCCTTCAGGCCGAGGAAGCTCAGGAGCTCGCTCGCCCGCGCCCGCGCCTCGCGCTGGGACAGCCCGCGGATGAGCTGGGGCATGACCACGTTCTCCAGGGCCGAGAACTCGGGCAGGAGGTGGTGGAACTGGTAGACGAAGCCCATCTCCTCGCGGCGCAGGCGGGTGCGCTCGGCATCCGCCATCGCGGCGGTGGGGTTGCCGCCCACGTAGATCTCGCCGCCGTCCGGGCGCTCCAGGAGGCCGGCGAGGTGCAGGAGCGTGCTCTTGCCGGCCCCCGAGGGCGCCACCAGGGCGACGAGCTCGCCCGGCCAGATCGCGAAATCCGCCTGCCGCAGGATCTCGAGGGCGCCCGCCCCTGCGCCCGCCCCTTGGGCGTAGCGCCGCTCCACCTTGGCGAAGAACAGGGCCGGGACCGGCTGCGCGCCGGGCGCCTCGGCTGTCGTGGTCATGGATGTTCGGGCCTCAGCCGTAGCGCAGGGCCTGCACCGGATCGAGCCGGGCGGCACGCCACGAGGGATACAGCGTCGCGATCAGCGACAGGGCGATGGAGGTGACGACCACCACGGTGATCTCGTTGGCGTTCATCTCGGCCGGGATCTCGGCGAGGAAGCGCACGGTCGGGTCCCAGGCGGAGGGGAACAGTACCCGCTGGATGCCCTTGATGTTCATCGTGATCAGGACGCCGAGGCCCAGGCCGCTCAGGGTGCCGACCACGCCGATCAGCGCGCCGTTGATGAGGAACACCCGCATGATGGTGCCCGGCGTCGCCCCCATGGTGCGCAGGATGGCGATGTCGCTCGACTTGTCGCGCACCAGCAGGATCAGCCCCGAGATGATGTTCAGGGTCGCCACCACGACGATCAGGCTGAGGATGAGGAACATCACGTTCCGCTCCACCTCCAGGGCGCCGAAGAAGGTCCGGTTGCGCTGGCGCCAGTCGGTGAGCAGCACCGGGCGCTCGGCCGCCATCTCGAGGTCGGGCCGCATGGCCGCCACCGTCTCGGCGTTGTCGAGGTAGATCTCGATCAGGCTGACGTCGGCGTCCCGGTTGAAGAAGGCCTGGGATTCGGCGAGCGGCATGAACACGAAGGTCGAGTCGAACTCGGTCATGCCGATCTCGAAGATCGCCCGGATGGTGTAGCCCTTGGTGCGCGGCGCCGTGCCGAAGGGCGTCGAGGCGCCCTTCGGGGTCAAGAGGTTGATCTGGTCGCCGGCCTGGACGCCGAGGGATTCGGCCAGGCGCCGGCCGATGGCGACGCCCGAGCCGTCGTCGAAGCCCTCCAGGCTGCCGCCCTTGATGTTGCTCGCGATGGCGCCGATCTTGCCGAGGTCCTCGCCCCGGATGCCGCGCACCAGCACGCCGCTGCCGGCGCCGCCATAGGGCGAGGAGGCGAAGGCCTGTCCCTCGACCAGGGGGATGGCCGCCCGCACCCCGGCGACCTTGGACAGGCGGTCGGAGAGGTCGGCATAGTCGGTGAAGAGCTTGTCGATCGGCGCGACGAAGACGTGGCCGTTGATGCCGACGATCTTCGACAGGAGTTCGGTGCGGAAGCCGTTCATCACCGAGAGCACGATGATCAGCGTGGCGACGCCGAGGGCGATGCCGAGCAGCGAGAAGAACGCCACCACGGAGACGCCGCCGCCCCGGCGCCGGGCCCGCAGGTAGCGCCCGGCGATGATCCACTCGAACCCGGCGAAGGGCGGCGTGCTCCCGCGCCGGAACCGGGCGCGAAGGCCCGCAAGCCTGTCCGTCAGGGTCGCCGCCATGGGGGGCCTCAGAGCCGCTTCAGGCGCGCGAGGAGATCGATCGGCGCGATGGTCTCCCGCTCGCCGCCGGCCCGACGCTTCAGCTCGACCTTGCCCTCGGCGAGGCCGCGGGGCCCGACGATGACCTGCCAGGGCAGGCCGATGAGGTCGGCGGTGGCGAACTTGGCGCCCGGGCGCTCGTCGCGGTCGTCGTAGAGCACGCTGAGGCCGGCGGCCTCCAGGGTGGCCTGGATCTCGCCGCAGGCGGCGTCGGTGGCGGCGTCCCCGGTCTTGAGGTTGATCAGCGCCACGTCGAAGGGCGCCACCGCGTCGGGCCAGATGATCCCGGCCTCGTCGTGGCTCGCCTCGATGATCGCCGCCACGAGGCGGCTCGGGCCGATGCCGTAGGAGCCCATGTGGACCGGGCGCTCGACGCCGTCGGGGCCGGTGACCTTGGCGCCCATCGGCTCGGAATACTTGGTGCCGAAGTAGAAGATGTGCCCGACCTCGATGCCGCGCGCGGCCATCTGCTTGTCGGCCTGCACCTCGGCGAAGGCGGCCGGCTCGTGCATCTCGGAGGTGGCGGCGTAGAGCGAGGTCCAGCGGTCGACGGTGCCCTGCAGGGCGGCCACGTCCTCGAAGTCGGTGGTGACCGGGGGGATCTCGAAGTCAAGATACTGGCTGTCGCAGTAGACCTCGCTCTCGCCGGTCTGGGCCAGGATGATGAACTCGTGGCTGAGGTCGCCGCCGATCGGGCCGGTATCGGCCCGCATCGGGATCGCCTTCAGGCCGAGGCCCGCGAAGGTGCGCAGGTAGGCCACGAACATCCGGTTGTAGGCGTGCCGGGCGGCAGCCTGGTCGATATCGAAGGAATAGGCGTCCTTCATCAGGAATTCGCGCGAGCGCATGGTGCCGAAGCGCGGCCGGACCTCGTCGCGGAACTTCCAGGAGATCTGGTAGAGGTTCTTGGGCAGGTCCTTGTAGGAGCGCACGCTGCCGCGGAAGATCTCGGTCACGACCTCCTCGGCGGTGGGGCCGAACAGCATCTCGCGGTCGTGGCGGTCGGCGATGCGGAGCATCTCCTTGCCGTAGGCCTCGTAGCGGCCGGATTCGCGCCAGAGCTCGGCCGACTGGATGGCCGGCATCAGGATCTCGATGGCGCCCGCCCGGTCCTGCTCCTCGCGGATCACCGCGCAGACCTTGTTCAGGACGCGCAGGCCCAGCGGCAGCCAGGCATAGATGCCGGCCGCCTCCTGGCGCACCAGCCCGGCGCGCAGCATGAGGCGGTGGGAGACGATCTCGGCCTCCTTGGGCGTCTCGCGCAAGGTCGGCAGGAAGTAGCGGGAGAGACGCATGGAAGACCTTGGAAACAGCGCGCCAGCGGGTCGGCGGCACGCCCGGGCACACAACACATTGCATCGGGAAAACACAAGCGCGGCGGGGCGACACCGCCCCGCAGCGTGGCGTTTCGCCCCTCCCGGGGTGGATCGTCCCCGCCCGGCGCCGGCGCGCATTCCTGTAGGAAAGCGCAGGAATGTTTCATCAAGCAGGTGACAATGGGAATTGTTATTCCTATAAGCGCGTCCGTGATGATCGCGCTGCCAAGCAGCAGCGCCGCACGGTCCGAGTCTCGGGAGGAATTTCAGCCGCCACGCCGTCAGCAATGCGTGAGACAATCGAGGCTGAACCGACTACCATCTTCACAAAAGCAAGGCTTAGGCCTTGCTTTTTTTATGTCTCGCCGCTTGCGCGAGACTGGCGCCGCTGCGGCGTGATCCGCGCGCCATCGCACGCCGACGCGCCGTCATCCCGGGGCCGCGCAGCGGAACCCGGGATCCAGAAACACAGGTTGCGCAAGCCCTTGCACCATCGGCGGTTCTGGATTCCGGGCTCGCCTGCGGCGCCCCGGAATGACCCGGTGCTGTCACTGCGGCCATGGTTCGATGTCCCGCGTGCGCGATGTCCGTTCTTCGCGGGTGCAGCGACGCGCCCGGTCTGGAAGACGACGGCGGCGTGACCTTACGTCCGCGCGCGGTCTCACATCCGGTTCGACCGCACCGCCCCGGACGCGCTCAGAGGCCGGCCAGCTCGAAGACCTGGATCGCCGCCAGGAAGACGACGCTCGCCAGGACCGAGGTGAGGATCGCCTTCTCGCGCAGGCGCGGGGCGGCGGGCGCGCCCGGGTCCTGGCCCGGCACGATCCGCTCCGGATCGGTCTCCACCTGGTTGCGGAGCGGCAGGATGACGAAGAGCAGGGTCCACCAGACCACGAAATAGAGGGCGAGCGCCCCGAACACGGTGAGCTTGAACAGGCCCACCGCGAGGACGACCACCGCGGCGAGCACCACCACCATCACCGCCACGGTGCGCAGGGTGGAGGCCGCCAGGGTCTGGAGGATGGCGCCCATCCGGCTCAGACCTGCTCCAGCTCGACCAGGGTGCCGAGGAAGTCCTTCGGGTGGAGGAACAGCACGGGCTTGCCGTGGGCGCCGATCTTCGGCTCGCCGGTGCCGAGGACGCGGGCGCCCTGGGCCTTCAGCTTGTCACGGGCGGCGATGATGTCGTCGACCTCGTAGCAGACGTGATGCACGCCGCCGTTGGGGTTGCGCTCCACGAAGCTCTCGATCGGCGAGCCCTCGCCGAGCGGCGACATCAGCTCGACCTTGCTGTTGGGCAGGTTGACGAACACCACGGTGACGCCGTGCTCGGGCTGCGGCAGCGGCTCCGTCACGGTGGCCCCGAGCGTGTCCCGGTAGATGGCGCAGGCGGCGTCGAGATCGCGCACCGCGATGGCGACATGGTTCAGGCGTCCGATCATGATGTCTTCCCCTTCCTTCCCTAAAACCCGACGCCACCCCTCCCCCGTCGAACCGGGCGATATCGATGGCACCGCGGCGTCATTCCGGGGCGCCGCAGGCGAGCCCGGACCCGAAGGAGCGCGCCAGCGGCGTGCAATCCAGAGCCGCCGACGGTGCCGGACGCGGCGAGAGCTGTGGTTCTGGATCCCGGGCTCCGCTGCGCGGCCCCGGGATGACGGTGTGCTGCGCGCCGGCGTCCCGCGCAACCCACCCGCATCGGCGACACCCCTCCCCTGCAGAGGGGGGAGGGTTCGCTCGCTACACCTCGACCACCTGCACGTGGCAGGCGGGCTTCTTGCCCCAGACCTCGTTCACCGCCGAGCGGATCGCGCGGTCGACGGCCTTCTCGGTGCCCTCGGCATCCTTGCGCTTCTGCTTCGACAGGCCCGAGAGCGTGCGCGAGACCGATTCGACGACGACGTCGAGCATCGCCTGGCCGTTCCGGCCGCGATTGGGCAGGCCGATGATGTCGATGGCGGGCTCGCCCAGGACCTCGCCCTGGACGTCGATGGCGATGGCCACCGAGACGAGGCCGGCCTGCGCCAGCTTGCGGCGCTCGGGGATGGCCCGGTCCTTGGCGTCGATCAGGACGTTGCCGTCCTTGAACAGGCGCCCGGCCTTGACGTGATCGACGATCTCCGGCGTGCCGGGCGCGAGGCGCACGACGCTGCCGTTGCGGGCCTTGACGATGTTCGGCACGCCCTGGGCCCGGGCGAAGCGCGCATGCTCGTCGAGGTGGAGGGCCTCGCCGTGGACGGGGATCGCCGTCTGCGGCCGGGTCCAGGCATACATCTCCGCCATCTCGTCGCGCCGGGGGTGGCCCGAGACGTGGACGAGCTTCGTGCGGTCGGTGACCACCTCGATGCCGGCATTGATGAGGTCGTTGATGATCGCGCCCACCGCCCGCTCGTTGCCGGGGATCGCCCGCGAGGAGAAGATGACGCGGTCGCCCGCCGCCAGGGTGATGTCGGGATGGTCGTCGCGCGAGACCCGGGCGAGCGCGGCGCGCTCCTCGCCCTGGGAGCCGGTGAGCAGGGCCACGACCTTGTCGCGGGGCAGGTAGCCGTAGCTGTCCGACGAGCGGAACTCCGGCAGGCCGTCGAGGAAGCCGCATTCGCGGGCGACCGCGATGACCCGGTCCATGGCGCGGCCGACCGCGATCACCTCGCGGCCGCAGGCCTGGGCGGCCTCCGCGACCGCGCGCATGCGGGCGACGTTGGAGGCGAAGGTGGTCACCGCGACCCGGTGAGGGGCCTCGGAGATCAGCTCGCGCAGGGTGGCGGCGACCTCGGCCTCGCTCGGGGACCGCCCCTCGCGCACGACGTTGGTCGAATCGCTGATCATCGCCAGGATGCCCTCGTCGCCGAGCGCCCGGAAGGCGGCCTCCGAGGTCACGTCGCCGAGGATCGGGGTCGGGTCGAGCTTCCAGTCGCCGGTGTGGAGCAGGAGGCCGTGCGGCGTCCGGATCGCGACCGCGTTCGACTCGGGGATCGAGTGCGAGACGGGCACGTACTCGATCTCGAACGGGCCGATCTGGACCCGGCGGCCGGCCTGGATCTCCTTGAGGACGACCTTGGGCGCGCCCGGCTCGCTCAGGCGGCGGGCCTCGAGCAGGTTCTTGGCGAAGCGCGTCGCGTAGACGGGGGCCTTCAGCTTGGGCCAGAGCTCGCCGATCGCGCCGATATGGTCCTCGTGCGCGTGGGTGATGAAGATGGCCAGGAGGTCGTCCTTGCGCTCCTCGATGAAGCTGAGATCCGGGAACATCAGGTCGATGCCGGGGAATCCCTCCTCGCCGGCGAAGCCCATGCCGCAATCGACCATGATCCATTTGCGCCGCTTCGGGGGGCCGAAGCCGTAGAGCGCCGCGTTCATGCCGATCTCGCCCACGCCGCCGAGCGGCACGAAGACGAGTTCGTCTTGCCCTGTCGTCATTGTCCGTCCAAACCTCAAGCCGCCGTCGCGGCCGTTCCCAGATGCACCTCGCCCGCCGTCACGGTCCGTCGCGTCCCATCCTCCGATCGGACCACGAGCCGTCCTGCCTCGTCGATCGTCTCGAAAATTCCGTGCACGAGGGTGTCGCCTGTCCGCACCGAAACCGGCGCGCCGATCCCGGCCGCGTCAGCGATCCAGCGCTCGCGGATCTGCCAGAATCCGCGGCCACACTCCCAGAGTCGCGCGGCGTCGACGAGTCCGTCCGTCAGGTGGACGAACAGATCCTCGGCGCGCGTGTCGTACCGCATCTGCCTGAGGCACGTGGCGCGATAAGGCAAGCCCTGCGGCGTCGCAGCGACATTGACACCGAAGCCCATCACCACCGCGCGGCGCCCGCCGGGCCGGCTCTCGGCCTCCAGCAGCAGCCCCGCGAGCTTGGCGCCCGCGGCCAGGACGTCGTTGGGCCATTTCAGCCGGCACCCGGCGATTCCGCAGGCCGCGAGGGCGGAGGCCAGGGCGAGGCCGGCGACGAAGCCGAGGGTCGGCACCTGGCCGGGCTCGACGTCGTCCACGGGCCAGAGCAGGCTGGCGGCGAGGTTTCCGGGCTCGGAGACCCAGGCGTTGCCGCGCCGGCCGCGGCCCGCCTCCTGCCGATGCGCCACCACCCAGAGGGGCCCGGCCTCCCCGTCGCGAAACCGCTCCAGCGCCTCGGTGTTGGTGGAGCCGAGGCGGTCGTGCACGTGGAGGCGGTGCCCCTCCGCCCGCGCCCGGATGCCGAGGGCGTAGCCGCTCAACGCCCTAGAACAGCGACTTGGCGGCGGCGCCCGCGGCCCCGACCAGGGGACCCGGGACGATGCCGAGCAGCACCACGACCAGGCTCGCGAGCGCGAGGACGATGCGGGGCCCCGGCGCCATCGGCTCGTAGGCGGCCACCGGCTCGTCGAAATACATCACCTTGACGACGCGCAGGTAGTAGAACGCCCCGACCACGCTGGTGACGACGCCGATGACCGCCAGGGCCACGAGCCCCGACTGGATGGCGGCGAGGAAGACGTAGTACTTGGCGAAGAACCCGGCCAGCGGCGGGATGCCGGCCAGCGAGAACATCATCGCGGCCAGGCAGAAGGCCATGACCGGATGGGTGCGCGACAGGCCGGCGAGGTCGTCCACGGTCTCGAACATCTGGCCGCCGCGGCGCAGCGACAGCAGCACCGCGAAGGCGCCGAGCGTCATCGCCAGGTAGATGATCATGTAGACCACCACGCCGCTGATGCCCGCCTGCGAGCCGGCCGCGAGGCCGACCAGGGCGTAGCCGACATTGCCGATGGAGGAATAGGCCATCAGGCGCTTGAGCGAGCGCTGGCCGATCGCCGCGAAGGAGCCCAGCGCCATCGAGGCGATGGCCACGAAGACGATGATCTGCTGCCAGACCGCGGTCACGTCCGGGAAGGCGCCGATGAAGAGCCGCACCGTCATCGCCATGGCGGCCATCTTGGGCGCCGAGGCGAAGAAGGCGGTCACGGGCGTCGGCGAGCCCTCGTAGACGTCGGGGGTCCACATGTGGAACGGCACGGCGGCGAGCTTGAAGGCGACGCCGGCCGCCACGAAGACGATGCCGAGCACGATGCCGAAGCTCGCCGTGCCGTCCAGCGCCGCGACGATGCCGGGGAACGAGACGGTGCCGGTGAAGCCGTAGACCAGGGAGGCGCCGTAGAGGAGCATGCCCGAGGAGAGCGCCCCGAGGACGAAGTACTTCAGCCCGGCCTCCGTGGATTTCAGGTTGTCCCGGTGGAAGGCCGCGATCACGTAGGCGGCGAGCGACTGCAGCTCGAGGCCGAGATAGAGCGAGATCAGGTCGTTGGCCGAGGCCATCACCATCATGCCGATGGTGCAGAGGATCAGGAGGATCGGGAACTCGAACCGGTCGATGCGCTCGCGCTGGAAGTAGTCGCGCGAGAGCAGGATCGAGGCCGCCGAGCCGAGCAGGATCAGGGCCTTCATCACCTTCGAGAAGTTGTCGACGATGAAGGAGCCGTTCAGGGTCGTGATCTTGGCGCCCGACTGGGACATGACCGCGAACAGCGCGACCACCAGCAGGATCAGCGCGCCGACGTTGACGCCCTCGGCGGAGCGCTCGCCCCGGAACGCGCCGTAGAGGATCAGCACCAGCACGCCGAGGCTGAGGATCAGCTCCGGCAGGGCGGGCCCGAGCGCGGGCATGACGATCTGAGCGGCGTTCATCGGGTCAAGCCTTCAGCGCGACGCGGGCGGCAGGGTGGCCGCGGCGGTCTGCGTGTTCGAGAGCGCGGTCCGCATGCTCTGCATCAACGCTTCCGTCGAGGGCGCGAAGGTGTCGAGCACGGGGGCCGGGTGGACGCCGTAATAGATCGTCAGGGCGACGAGCGGCGCGATGATGATCTTTTCGCGCAGATCCAGGTCGAGGATGCCCTGCAGGTTGGGCTTCTCGAGCTTGCCGTAGATCACCCGGGCGTAGAGCCAGAGGGCGTAGCCGGCAGACAGGATGATGCCGAAGACCGAGAAGAACGCCACCGTCGGGTTGGCCCGGAAGGCGCCCATCATGGCGAGGAACTCGCCGACGAAGCCGGAGGTGCCCGGCAGGCCGACATTGGCCATGGTGAACACCATCATGGCCGCCGCGTAGAGGGGCATCCGCTTCACGAGGCCGCCATAGGCGGCGATCTCGCGGGTGTGCATCCGGTCGTAGACCACGCCGACGCAGAGGAAGAGCGCGCCCGAGACGATGCCGTGGGAGATCATCAGGAACAGCGCGCCCTGGATGCCCTGCTCGTTCATCGTGAAGAGGCCGAGGGTCACGAAGCCCATATGCGCCACCGAGGAATAGGCGATGAGCTTCTTGATGTCGGTCTGCATCAGCGCGATCAGCGAGGTGAAGATGATCGCGATCACCGAGAGGGCGAACACCATCGGGGCGAAGGCATGGGAGGCGTCCGGGAACATCGGCAGCGAGATCCGGATGAAGCCGTAGCCGCCCATCTTGAGCAGGATGCCCGCCAGGATCACCGAGCCGGCGGTGGGCGCCTCCACGTGCGCGTCCGGCAGCCAGGTATGGACCGGCCACATCGGCATCTTCACCGCGAAGGAGGCGAAGAAGGCCAGCCAGAGCCAGGTCTGCATCTCAACGGGGAAGCGGGTGTGCAGCAGGGTCGGGATGTCGGTGGTGCCGGCCTGCCAGTACATCGCCATGATGGCGAGCAGCATCAGCACCGAGCCGAGCAGGGTGTAGAGGAAGAACTTGAAGCTGGCGTAGATGCGCCGCTTGCCGCCCCAGATGCCGATGATGAGGAACATCGGGATCAGGCCGGCCTCGAAGAACAGGTAGAACAGGACCAGGTCGAGGGCGCAGAACACGCCGATCATCGTCGTCTCGAGGACGAGGAAGGCGACGAAGTACTCCTTCACCCGGGTGTTCACCGAGAGCCACGAGGCGCCGATGCAGAACGGCATCAGGAAGGTGGTCAGCAGGATCAGCGGCATCGAGAAGCCGTCGACGCCGAGCTTGAACCGGGTGGCCTCGCTCAGCCAGGCATGGGTCTCCACGAGCTGGAAGCTCGCGGTGGTCGCGTCGTAGCGGCCCCAGGCCACCAGCGAGAGCAGGAAGGTGGCCAGCGTGGTGATGAGCGCGGCCCAGCGGGCGTTGCGCTTCGAGGCCTCGGTCTCCTCACCCAGGGTGAGGATGAAGGCCGCGCCGCAGAGCGGGACGATGAGGAGGCCGGAGAGGATGCCGAGGCCGAACATCAGCGGGGGCTCCGGTTCGTGACAGCGGCCATCAATGGGCGACCTTGGGCAAGCCGGTCAGCATGTACCAGCTGATGAGGGCGGCGACGCCGACGAGCATGACGAAGGCGTAGTGGTAGACGTAGCCGGTCTGGAGCCGGACCACGCCGCGGGTCACGTCGAGGACGCGGGTGGCGATGCCGTCCGGGCCCATGCCGTCGATGACCCGGCCGTCGGCCTCCTTCCAGAGGAACTTGCCGAAATCCTTGGCCGGACGGACGAAGATCCGGTCGTAGAGCTCGTCGAAGTACCACTTGTTGAGCAGGAACCGGTACAGGCTCGGCTGCTGCGCGGCGAGCTGGCCCGGCAGCTCGGGCCGGCGGATATACATCCAGTAGGCCAGCACGAAGCCGATCAGCATCATGATGAAGGGCGAATAGGCCACCAGCGCCGGCACCGCATGGATGTCGTGCATGATGTGGTTGTCGGGACCGTGGCCGAGGGAATGCCCCCAGAACGTGTCCATGCCCTCGCCGATGAAGCGGTTCTTGAAGATCAGGCCGGCGAAGAGCGCGCCGAAGGCCAGGATGCCGAGCGGGATCGTCATGACGAGCGGGCTCTCATGCGGGGTGTGCGCATGGTCGTGGTGCTCGATGGCGCTGTGCGAGGCCGGCTCGACGTCGTGGCCGTGATCGTCGTGGGCCACCCCCTCGTGGTGGCCCGGCGCGCCGTCGGCCTGTGCCGAGGCGCCCGCATGGGCCACCGCGTGATGGTCGTCGTGGTGATGCGCCCCATGGCCGGCCCAGCGGGCGGGCCCCTCGAAGGTCATGAAGAACAGGCGCCAGGAATAGAACGAGGTCATCAGCGCGGCGACCACGGTGCACAGGAAGGCCAGCGTGTGCCCGGGCCGGGTCGAGGCGTAGGCGGCCTCGATGATGGCGTCCTTCGAGTAGTAGCCGGCGGTGAAGGGGAAGCCGATCAGCGCCAGGGTGCCGATGGTCATCATCGCCGAGGTGAAGGGGATGTAGCGGCGCAGATTCCCCATGTTCCGCATGTCCTGCTCGTGGTGCATCGCGTGGATGACCGAGCCGGCCCCGAGGAACAGCAGCGCCTTGAAGAAGGCGTGGGTGAAGAGGTGGAACACCGCGGCCGAGTAGGCGCCGACGCCGAGGGCCACGAACATGTAGCCGAGCTGCGAGCAGGTCGAGTAGGCGATCACGCGCTTGATGTCGTTCTGCACGAGGCCGACCGTGGCCGCGAAGAACGCCGTGATGCCGCCGATGACCGTGACCACGACGAGGGCGTTGGGGGCGAGCTCGAAGACCGGCGACAGGCGCGCCACCATGAACACGCCGGCCGTCACCATGGTGGCGGCGTGGATCAGCGCCGAGACGGGGGTCGGGCCCTCCATGGCGTCCGGGAGCCAGGTGTGCAGCAGGAACTGGGCCGACTTGCCCATGGCGCCCATGAACAGCAGCAGGCAGGCGAGCGTCCAGGCGCTCCAGTCGTAGCCGAGGAAGTGGAAGGTCGCGTCCTTGATCTCGGGCGCCCGGGCGAAGATGCCGTCGAAGGCGATCGAGCCGGTGAGCACGAAGACCAGGAAGATGCCCAGCGAGAAGCCGAAATCGCCGACGCGGTTGACGATGAAGGCCTTCATGGCCGCGGCGTTGGCCGAGGGCTTCTCGTACCAGAACCCGATCAGCAGGTAGGAGGCGAGGCCGACGCCCTCCCAGCCGAAGAACATCTGCACGAGGTTGTCGGAGGTCACCAGCATCAGCATGGCGAAGGTGAAAAGCGACAGGTAGGCGAAGAAGCGCGGCCGGTGCGGGTCCTCCTCCATGTAGCCGATGGAGTAGAGGTGCACGAGGGTCGAGACCGAGGTCACGACCACCAGCATGATCACCGTCAGGGTGTCGATGCGGAAGGCCCAGTCGACCACGAGGTCGCCGGCGGTGAACCAGGTCGCGACCTGCACGCGGGTGGCGTGCTCGGTGCCGGGCACCTCGAGGAAGGCGCCCCAGGACAGCAGGGCCGAGAAGGCGAGGAGGCCGGTGGTGATGCCCTCGCTGAGCTTCGGGCCGAGCTGACGGCCGAACAGGCCGGCGAGCAGCGCACCGACGAGCGGGAGGAAGACGATCGCGTGATACATCGCTGGCTTGTCCGGCCTCCTGGGGCGTGCCCGGACCCCGCGCGACCTGCGCGGGGGCCAGGGCGGCACCCTGTGGGGTTCGTGTCACCGCCCTGGCGGCGCGAGGACCGCGCCGCCGGACGTCGAGGAAGTTCCGCCTCGGGTTCTGCTCAGCCCTTCATCATGCTGACGTCCTCGACCGCGATGGAGCCGCGGTTTCGGAAGAACACGACGAGGATGGCGAGGCCGATGGCCGCCTCCGCCGCCGCCACCGTCAGCACGAACAGGGCGAAGATCTGTCCGGTGATGTCGTTGAGGTGGGTGGAGAAGGCCACGAGGTTGATGTTCACCGCGAGCAGGATCAGCTCGATGGACATCAGGATGACGATGACGTTCTTGCGGTTCACGAAGATGCCGAGCACGCCGAGCGTGAACAGGATCGCGGCGACCGTCAGGTAGTGGCTCAGGCCGATCATCGGATGTGGCTCCTGGTCTCTGCCGTTCGAGGTCCGCCGGCGCGTGTGGCTCCGCCGGCCATCAGACTTCGACGCCCTGGCGCGAGGGCACCTTGCGGGTCTCCACCGCCATGGTCTGCGTGCGCGCGTTCTGGACGGCGATGTTCTGGCGCTTGACGCCGGGGCGGTCGCGCAGGGTCAGCACGATGGCGCCGATCATCGCCACCAGCAGGATCAGTCCGGCGAGCTGGAAGAAGAAGACGTAGTCCGTGTAGAGCACCCGGCCGAGCGCCTGGGTGTTGGTGACCGAATCGGCGCTGGCCACGGGGCCGAGGGGCGCTTGCACGAGGCCCGGATCGATGGTCCAGGAGCCGACCACGAGCAGCAGCTCGATCAGGAACACCGCCCCGATCAGCGCGCCGATGGGCAGGTATTGCTGGAAGCCCTGGCGCAGCTGCGCGAAATCCACGTCGAGCATCATCACGACGAACAGGAACAGCACCGCGACCGCGCCCACGTAGACGACCACGAGGATCATCGCCAGGAACTCGGCGCCCATCATCACGAACAGGCCGGCGGCGTTCACGAAGGCGAGGATGAGGAAGAGCACCGAGGCCACGGGATTGCGCGAGGCGATCACCATGAAGCCCGAGGCGATGGTCACACCTGCGAACAGGTAGAAGAAGGCAGCGGCTGCGCTCATGCGGTTCTTGAGATCAGCCGTCCCGAGGACGGCCCCTTCTGCCGAAAATGTGCCACGGCCCACCGGCCGCCCGTCTATAGAACCCGCCCCTGCGGTGCACAACCGCCTCGGCGGGCCCGGGCCGGCTCCGTGGGCACGGAACCGGTCCCCTGTCTCAGTCCGCCGACCGGCGGAGGGGCCGCCTCAGCGGTAGGGCGCGTCCACGGCGAGGTTGCGCGCGATCTCGCGCTCCCAGCGGTCGCCGTTCAGGAGGAGCTTCTCCTTGTCGTAGAGCAGCTCCTCGCGGGTCTCGACCGAGAACTCGAAGTTCGGCCCCTCGACGATCGCGTCCACCGGGCAGGCCTCCTGGCACATGCCGCAATAGATGCACTTGACCATGTCGAGGTCGTAGCGGGTCGTGCGGCGGGTGCCGTCGTTGCGGCGCGGGCCCGCCTCGATGGTGATGGCCTGGGCAGGGCAGATGGCCTCGCACAGCTTGCAGGCGATGCAGCGCTCCTCGCCGTTGGGATAGCGGCGCAGGGCGTGCTCCCCCCGGAAGCGCGGGCCGCGATGGCCCATCTCGAAGGGGTAGTTGATCGTGGCCTTCGGCTTGAAGAAGTACTTCATCGCCAGGACGAACCCGGACGCGAACTCCTTGAGCAGCAGACCCTTAGCGACCTGATCGAGCTTCATGGCTCGGATCTCCGTGAGGGGTTGTCAGGCGCCCGGCGCGAGGCCGGTGAGCTTGAGGACGAAGGCGACGACGACGACCGAGACGAGCGAGAGCGGCAGGAACACCTTCCAGCCGAGGCGCATGAGCTGGTCGTAGCGGTAGCGCGGCACCATGGCCTTCACCATGGCGATCATGAAGAACAGGAAGCTCGCCTTCAGGGCGAACCAGATCAGGCCCGGCACCCAGGTGAAGGGCGCGAACGGGATCGGGGAGAGCCAGCCGCCCAGGAACAGCACCGTGCCCAGCGCGCACATGGTCATGATAGCCACGTACTCGCCCAGCATGAAGAGCAGGTACGGCGTCGAGGAATACTCGACCATGTAGCCCGCGACCAACTCCGATTCGGCCTCCGGCAGGTCGAAGGGCGGGCGGTTCGTCTCGGCCAGCGCCGAGATGAAGAACACCACGAACATCGGGAACAGCCAGAGCCAGTACCAGCCCAGGATGCCGAGGCTGGTGTCCTGCGCCATGACGATGCGGGAGAGGTTGAGGGAGCCGGCGCAGAGCAGGACGCAGATGATGACGAAGCCGAGGGAGACCTCGTAGGAGATCATCTGCGCGGCCGAGCGCAGCGCGCCCAGGAAGGCGTATTTCGAGTTCGAGGCCCAGCCGCCCATCAGGACGCCGTACACGCCCAGCGACGAGATCGCGAAGATGTAGGTGATGCCGACGTTCAGGTCGGCGATGGCCCAGCCCTCGGCGAGCGGGATCACCGCCCAGGCGGCGAGCGCCAGGGTGGCGAAGACCAGGGGCGCCAGTAGGAACAGCGCCTTGTTGGCGCCGGCCGGGATGACCGGCTCCTTCAGAACGAACTTCAGCAGGTCGGCGAAGGACTGGAACAGGCCCCAGGGCCCGACCACGTTCGGACCCCGCCGGAGCTGCACCGCCGCCCAGATCTTGCGGTCGGCCAGCAGTGCGTAGGCGATGAAGACCAGCAGCAGCGCCAGGAGCACGAAGCTCTTGAGCGCCAGCAGCAGGACGGTGCCGAGGATTTCCCAGAAGGTCATCGCAGGAGATCCTTATTCGGCCGCTTCGAGGCCGCGCACCCGGGCGAGGCTCGAACACTCGGCGAGCACCCGCGAGGCGCGGGCGATCGCGTTGCTGAGGTAGAAGTCCGGGACCGCCGCCGCGAAGGCGGTGCGGGTCGGCTCGCCGCCCAAGGCCGACAGCGTCTCCACCGCGGCCACCGCATCGCTCGGCGCGATGGCGTCGAGGGCGGCGAAGTGCGGATGCTCCGCATAGAGCGCCCGGCGCAGGGCTCCCAGCGAATCGAACGGCAGGCGCTTACCCAGCACGTCGGACAGGGCGCGCAGGATCGCCCAATCCTCGCGGGCATCGCCCGGCGGGAAGCCGGCGCGATTCGTGGTCTGGACCCGGCCCTCGAGATTGACGTAGGTCGCGCTCTTTTCCGTGTAGGCGGCCCCCGGCAGCACGACGTCGGCGCGGGTGGCGCCGCGGTCTCCGTGGGTGCCCTGGTAGATCACGAACGCACCCGGTCCCACCGCGACCTCGTCGGCACCCAGGTTGTATACCACGTCGAGATTCGCCCCGTCCGCGATGCCCGCGAAGTCGAGCCCGCCCTCCCCCGGCACGAAGCCGAGATCGAGCGCCCCGACCCGGGCGGCCGCCGTCTGCAGCACGCCGAAGCCGCTCCATTCGGGCGTGACCGCGCCGATCTCCCGGGCGAGCTTCGCCGCGGCGGCGAGGATCGCGGCGCCGTCGGGCCGGGCGAGCGCGCCGGTGCCGACGATGATCAGGGGCCGGCTCGCCGCCTTCAGCGCCTCGGAAAAGCTGTGCTGGCCGGAGGCGATGTCGGCCAGGGTCTCGGGTCCGGCGCCCAGATAGGTATGGGGGTAGGTCAGGTCGACGGGCTCACCGATCAGGCCAACGGCGAGCGGCCCCATCCGCCAGCGCTTGCGGATGCGCACGTTGAGGAGGGAGGCCTCCAGGCGCGGATTGCTGCCGATGAGGAGGATCGCATCCGCCTCCTCGATCCCGGCGATACCGGTGCCGAGGGTGTAGGCGGACCGGCCCCAGGCCGGGTCGATCGCCTCGCCGGCCTGCCGGCAATCGAGGTTCGTCACCCCGAGGGAGGTCATCAAGGCCTTGAGCGCATAGGTTTCTTCGACACCCGCGAGGTCGCCGACCACCGCGCCGATGCGCTTCGGGTCGGTGCCCTTCACCTTGGCGGCGATTGCCGAGAACGCCTCACCCCATGATGCAGGCCGCAGGCGGCCGTTCTCGCGCAGGTAGGGCCGGTCGAGCCGCTGGCTGCGCAGGCCGTCCACGGCGTGGCGGGTCTTGTCGGAGATCCACTCCTCGTTAATCCCCTCATGCACGCGCGGCTCGATCTGCATGACCTCGCGACCGCGGGCATCGACCCGGATGGCGCATCCGACAGCGTCCATCACGTCGACGGATTCGGTCTTCGACAGCTCCCAGGGCCGGACCTCGTAGCTCTGCGGCTTGTGGACGAGGGCGCCCACGGGGCAGAGATCCGCGACGTTGCCCTGCAGTTCGGAGCCCATGGCGGATTCGAGGTAGCTCGTGATCTCCATGTCCTCGCCGCGCCCGATGGCGCCGAGATCCGGCACGCCGGCCACCTCCGCCAGGAAACGGACGCAGCGGGTGCAGTGGATGCAGCGGTTCATGGCGGTCCGCACCAGCGGGCCGATGTACTTCTCTTCCACCGCGCGCTTGTTCTCGCCGTAGCGGGTCGAGTCGACCCCGTAGGCCATCGCCTGGTCCTGCAGGTCGCAATGCCCGCCCTGGTCGCAGATCGGGCAATCGAGGGGGTGGTTGATGAGGAGGAATTCCATCACCCCCTCGCGGGCCTTCTTCGTGATTCCCGAACGCGTCAGCACTTCCGGCGGCTCGCCGTTCGGGCCCGGACGGCAATCCTTCACCGCATAGGCGCAGGAGGCCACGGGCTTCGGGGCGCCCTTCAGCTCGACCAGACACATCCGGCAATTGCCCGCGATGGACAGCCGCTCGTGGAAGCAGAAGCGCGGGATTTCCGCGCCTGCCGCCTCGCAGGCCTGGAGCAGCGTGTACTCCGCCGGAACATCGACCTCGGTGCCGTCGACGACGATCTTGGTCATGCGTGGGTCTCGGTCTCGAAACTTAAGGGCGGCGCGAGGGGCGGATCACTCCGCCGCCATCGGCACCGGATCGGAATGCGGGTTGGCGCTGTAGCGGTCGATGCGCTTCTCGATCTCGGGGCGGAAGTGCCGGATCAGCCCCTGGATCGGCCAGGCCGCCGCATCCCCGAGCGCGCAGATGGTGTGGCCCTCGATCTGCTTCGTCACGTCGAGGAGCATGTCGATCTCCCGGCGCTGGGCCCGGCCCTCCGCCATACGCAGCATCACGCGCCACATCCAGCCGGTGCCCTCCCGGCAGGGCGTGCACTGGCCGCAGGACTCGTGCTTGTAGAAATAGGCGATGCGGGCGATGGCCGAGACGATGTCCGTGGACCGGTCGAGCACGATCACCGCCGCCGTCCCGAGGCCGGAGCCGAGGTTCTTCAGGGTGTCGAAATCCATCTTGGCGTCGATGATCTGCTCGGCCGGGACCAGGGGCACCGAGGAGCCACCGGGGATGGAGCAGAGCAGATTGTCCCAGCCGCCGCGCATGCCGCCACAATGCTTGTCGACGAGTTCGCGGAACGTGATCCCGAGTTCCTCCTCGACGTTGCACGGCTTGTTCACGTGGCCCGAGACGCAGAAGAGCTTGGTGCCGGTGTTGTTCTTGCCGCCGAGGCCGGCGAACCAGGCGCCACCGCGGCGCAGGATGGTGCCCGCCACCGCGATCGACTCGACGTTGTTCACTGTCGTCGGGCAACCGTAGAGGCCCATATTCGCGGGGAATGGGGGCTTCAGGCGCGGCATGCCTTTTTTGCCTTCGAGGCTTTCCAGCAGCGCTGTCTCTTCGCCGCAGATATAGGCGCCGGCGCCGTGATGGACGTAGATGTCGAAGGGGTAGCCGTGAACGTTGTCCTTGCCCACGAGGCGGGCTTCGTAGGCCTCGTCCACCGCCCGCTGGAGCGCGTGCTTCTCAGCGACGTACTCGCCGCGGATGTAGATGTAGCAGGCATGCGCGGCCATCGCGAAGGAGGCCAGCAGGCAGCCCTCGATCAGGAGATGCGGATCGTGTCGCATGATCTCCCGGTCCTTGCAGGTCCCCGGCTCGGACTCGTCGGCGTTGACGACGAGGTAGTGCGGGCGCCCGTCGGACTTCTTGGGCATGAACGACCATTTGAGGCCGGTTGGAAAGCCGGCTCCGCCACGGCCGCGCAGACCGGACTGCTTCATCTCGTCGATGATCCAGTCCCGTCCCATTTCCAAGAGGAACTTGGTCCCGTCCCAGGCGCCCCGCTGCTTGGCGGCTTCCAGCCCCGGGGAGTGCAGGCCGTAGAGGTTCGTGAAGATGCGATCCTGATCGGCGAGCATGTCAGTTCCCCTTCTTTGGGGCGGGAGACCGGGGCGTCGACGGCTTCGTCGTCGAGGCCTTCGTCGTCGGTACCTTCGCACCGTCCGGCTTCGCGCTGGCGGCTTCTGGGCTGGCGCCCGATGCGGCGGGCTGCGGCGGCGGCTCGTTGCGGGGCAGATCGGACTGCGTACCGGCCTCAGCGCCGGCCGCCTCCGCCCTGGCGATCGTCTCCGGTGCGGCAGCGGGCTGCGCAGATGGCTGGACCATCGACTCCGTTCCGTCGGCGGCATCCGCCTTGTCGCCGGACTTCACCGGGGTTTCGCCGGCCGCACTCCGCTGAGCGGGGCCATCGGTCGCTGGCGTCCCCACCGCCCGACCGGCATCGGGACGAGCCGGCTTCGGCTCGGCGGCGGCGCGTTGCACGGACGATGCCGCCTCGGCCTTGCCCTGCTCGGTGGCTCCCTCGGCCTCCTTCTCCTCGAAGCGCTTGCGCCACGCGCCGACGCGAGATCCATCGAACAGGGTTGCGTCGGTGAGCGTATCGGCGCCGCCCAGTGGCTCGGACGAGGTTCGTCCGGCCTGCGATCCGACCTTCACGGGCCGGCCGGCGGCGAGGTCGTCCATCAGCTTTCCGAGGAGATCGGGCGTCAGGTCTTCGTAATAATCCTGGTTGATCTGTGCCATCGGCGCATTGCAGCAGGCGCCCAGACACTCGACCTCGAGCCAGGAGAAATTCCCGTCCGCACTGACATGGCCCGGGGCGCCGAGGCGGTGGTGCAGGTAATCCTTCAGTTCGCGGGCGCCGCAGGAATCGCACGGCACGGTCCCGCAGAGCTGGATCCAAAACTTGCCGACCGGCTCCAGGGCGAACATCGTGTAGAAGGTCGCGACCTCGAGCACACGGATATGCGGCATGCCGAGCTCGTCGGCCACGGCCTCGATCGCCTTCTGCGGCAGCCAGCCGCCATTCTGCTCCTGGGCCTTCCAGAGCAGCGGGATCACCGCGGACGCCTGACGGCCCTCGGGATACTTCTCGATCTGGCCCTTCGCCCACTCGGCGTTCTCGGACGAGAACGCGAAGGAGGCAGGCTGCTCGGCGGCGGGGGCGAGTCTGCGGTTGGCCATCAGTTTCGAACCTTGATCCTCACCGGTCCACTTCGCCGAACACGATATCCAGCGTGCCGAGCACGCAGGACACGTCGGCCAGCATGTGGCCGCGGCACATCCAGTCCATCGCCTGCAGGTGGGCGAAACCCGGAGCGCGGATCTTGCAGCGGTAGGGTTTGTTGGTACCGTCGGCGACGAGATAGACGCCGAACTCGCCCTTGGGTGCCTCGACGGCGGCATAGACTTCACCGGCCGGGACGTGGAAGCCCTCTGTGTAAAGCTTGAAGTGGTGGATCAGCGCTTCCATCGAACGCTTCATCTCACGGCGCGGCGGCGGGGCAATCTTGCCGTCGGTCGCCGCGATCGGCCCCTGGCCGACAGGCTCGCGCAGCTTGATGCAGCACTGCTTCATGATCTTGGCCGATTCGCGCATTTCTTCCATGCGGATGACCTGGCGATCGTAGGTGTCGCCGTTCTTCCCCACGGGGATGTCGAATTCCATCTCCTCGTAGGCTTCGTAGGGCTGCGACTTGCGCAGGTCCCACGGGATGCCCGAGCCGCGCACCATCACGCCGGAGAAGCCCCAGGCCATGGCCTCGTCCACGGTGACGATGCCGATGTCGACGTTGCGTTGCTTGAAGATGCGGTTCCCCATGACGAGGTTGTCGAGGTCGTCGACCACCTGCAGGAACGGATCGATGAAGGCCTCGATGTCGTCGATCAGCGCAGGCGGCAGGTCCTGGTGGACGCCACCGGGCCGGAAGTAATTGGCGTGGAGCCGGGCGCCGGATGCGCGCTCGTAGAAGATCATCAGCTTCTCGCGCTCCTCGAACCCCCAGAGCGGCGGCGTCAGCGCGCCGACATCCATGGCCTGCGTGGTGACGTTGAGAAGGTGGGAGAGGATGCGGCCGATCTCGCAGAACAGCGTGCGGATCAACTGCGCCCGCCGTGGCACTTCGAGTCCGAGCAGCTTCTCGATGCCGAGACAGAAGGCATGCTCCTGGTTCATCGGCGAAACGTAGTCGAGCCGGTCGAAATAGGGCGTCGCCTGGAGGTAGGTCTTGTGCTCGATCAGCTTCTCGGTGCCGCGGTGCAGGAGGCCGATATGCGGATCGACGCGCTCGACGATCTCGCCGTCGAGTTCCAGCACGAGGCGCAGGACGCCGTGCGCCGCCGGGTGCTGGGGGCCGAAGTTGATCGCGAAATTGCGGATGTTGTGCTCGGTCATGGCATCGCTCCGCCGCTCAAGCCGACGTCTTCTCGTCGCCCGGGAGCACGTACTCGGTGCCCTCCCATGGCGAGAGGAAGTCGAAGTTCCGGAATTCCTGGGTGAGCTTCACCGGCTCGTAGACGACGCGGGCCTCGTCCTGATCGTAGCGGACCTCCACGAAGCCCGTGAGCGGGAAGTCCTTACGCAGGGGATGCCCCTCGAAGCCGTAATCGGTGAGCAGGCGGCGAAGATCCGGGTGGCCCGAGAACAGGATGCCGTAGAGATCGTAGGTCTCGCGCTCGAACCAGTTCGCCGCGGGAAAGACTTCGATCACCGATGGCACAGGCGTCTGGTCGTCGGTCTGAACCTTCACGCGAATACGCGTGTTGTGGCGCAGGGAGAGCAGGTGGTAGACCACGTCGAAGCGCTTCTCGCGGGCCGGATAGTCGGCGCCGCAGATGTCGATGAAGCAGCGGAACGCGCAAGCCGGGTCGTCGCGCAGGTAGGTCAGCGCGTAGACGATGTCGCTGGCCTGCACCACGAGGGTGAGCTCTCCGAACGCGATCGCGCGGGAGACGATCGCGGGGCCCAGCGCGCCGGCGACATGGTCGCTGATCCGCTGCAGGGCGCCGATGCCGGAATCCGGTGCTGTATGGGCGAGGATGCTGATGCCGTTGGTCATGCCGGGCGTCCTTCCTCAGCGCTCGATCGTGCCGGTGCGGCGGATCTTCTTCTGGAGCAGGAGCACACCATAAAGCAGCGCCTCGGCCGTGGGCGGGCAGCCCGGGACGTAGATGTCCACCGGCACCACCCGGTCGCAGCCGCGGACCACCGAGTAGGAGTAGTGGTAGTAGCCGCCGCCATTGGCGCAGGAGCCCATGGAGATGACGTAGCGGGGCTCCGGCATCTGGTCGTAGACCTTGCGCAGGGCGGGAGCCATCTTGTTGGTCAGCGTGCCGGCGACGATCATCACGTCGGACTGCCGCGGGCTTCCTCGCGGTGCGAACCCGAAGCGCTCGCAATCGTAGCGCGGCATCGACATCTGCATCATCTCGACGGCGCAGCAGGCGAGACCGAAGGTCATCCACATCAGCGAGCCCGTACGAGCCCAGTTGATCAGGTCGTCCGTGGAAGTGACGAGAAAGCCGCGGTCGGCGAGCTCGTGGTTGATCGACAGGAACGTCGGATCGTCAGCGCCGATCGGCAGCCCCGTATTGGGATCGATGATCCCCTTGGGGGCCGGCGCGATCGCCGGGGCGCGGGAGAGGTCGGGGCTGAAGGCCATCGGTTTCTCGGGATCAGGCTTCGGACAGGTAGGCTTCGTGAGCAGCGCGATTCGGGGGCGCTAGTCCCATTCGAGCGCGCCCTTGCGCCACTCGTAGACGAAGCCGACGGTCAGAACGCCGAGGAAGGCCATCATCGACCACATGCCGAACCATCCGAGCTCACCGAACGTGATCGCCCACGGGAACAGGAATGCGACCTCGAGGTCGAAGATGATGAACAGGATCGCGACCAGATAGAAGCGCACATCGAATTTCATGCGCGCGTCGTCGAAAGCATTGAAGCCGCACTCGTAAGCCGACAGCTTCTCCGGATCTGGGCTGTTGTAGGCGACGAGAAAGGGCGCAACCAACAAGGCCGCGGCAATGAACACCGAGACGCCGATAAAAACGATGAGGGGCAGATAGTCTGCCATCAGGCCGGACATGCGGGACCTCTCGTGTTCGCGGACGATTGCGACGCCTTCGGCGCCGTCGGCCACGTGGAATTGCTCCAATGCCAGACTGCGCAGGCGCGAGGCTTAGACGACCCCCCGGAGTGAAACAAGGGCATCGTGCGTCGCACAAAATCGGCCATGCGCCTCAAGTAATTCTCCGCCCCTTCCGCACAACACGACCGATGCGCGCAGGGCCCTTCGCGGCAGGGTTCCTGCCAGTCCTGCCATAGGCTTGGCTGGTATGCCAGACAGCACCGAGCACGGGGATATCGGGGACATCCCGGACGATTTGTCAGAGAGCCCTGGCGATGATGCGGGGCCGGGAACCATAACCTTGGCCGTCCGTTTCGTTCATGTCCCACTCAGGCCGGATCGCGTTAGGTCGGCGCAACATTCGACCTCATAGGAGACGCTTCGTGCGCATTGCCCAGATTGCTCCGCTTTCGGAGGCCGTACCCCCGAAGTTCTATGGTGGGACCGAGCGCGTCGTGTCGTGGATCACCGAGGAACTGGTTCGCCAGGGCCACGATGTGACCCTGTTTGCCAGCGGCGATTCGGAGACCTCGGCCAAGCTGGCTGCCTGCACACCCGAGGGCCTGCGTCTCCTGGGTTATCGGGATCATACCGCAAGCCACCTCGCGATGCTGCACCACGTGCACAAGCGGGCGCACGAGTTCGACATCCTGCACTTCCACATCGATCTGCTTCAGTATCCGATGTTCGAGGATCTGAACCACAAGTGCCTCACCACGATGCATGGTCGCCTGGACGTACCGGACTTCATGCCGGTCTACCGAACCTTCACGGGCATGCCCCTGGTGTCGATCTCCGACAACCAGCGCGATCCGATGCCCGAGAACGTGAACTGGCTCTCGACCATCCACCATGGCCTGCCGGCCCAGAACTGCCCGTTCTACCCGGAGTCGAAAGGCGGCTATCTCGCCTTCCTCGGCCGCATCTCCCCGGAGAAGCGCCCCGACCGCGCCATCGAAATGGCGATCCGCTCCGGCGTGCCGCTGAAGATCGCCGCAAAGGTCGACAAGGCCGACCAGGATTATTGGGACGAGGTCATCGAGCCGATGATCCACCATCCGCTCGTCGAGTTCATCGGCGAGATCAACGAGGAGCAGAAGAAGGACTTCCTCGGCAACGCCCTCGCCCTCGCCTTCCCGATCGATTGGCCGGAGCCCTTCGGCCTAGTGATGATCGAGGCGATGTCGGCCGGCACGCCGGTGATCGCCTTCCGCAACGGCTCCGTGCCGGAAGTCATCGCCGACGGCGTCTCAGGCGTCCTGTGCGACTCCATGGATGATGCGGTGGCGGCCGTTCACACCGTGAAGACGATGAGCCGGGCCGGCGTGCGCAAGCACTTCGAGGGCAATTTCACCGCGGAGTGCATGGTGCGCAAGTACGTGGCCGCCTACGAGCAACTGCTCGCCGGAGCGAACTCGGTGATCAAGCTGCCGCATGCGGGTGCCTTTTCCTCGCATTACGGCGAGATGAACGGCTCCGCCCTGCCCCAGATCTCCGTCGCCGCCATGCCTGCCTGAAGCAGGCCGAGCCGGGTCCGCCCGGCATCGGTTTTGCTCGCCGCCGGGCAGGCTGGCGCCGCAAGATTGCCGCACTACCTTTGCCACTGAGGGCCGCCGCGCCGCATCATGCGACCGGCGGCCCTTTCGATTCGACCCCCATTTCGGAGACGCTCAGGCATGGCAGCGGATACACTGAAGGCGACCTCCGAGCCCGCGACCGAGACGCGGATCCCCCGTGGCTTCCAGGATGCCGATGAAGTCCTGCCGCAGTACCACATCGAGGCGCAGACCTCCCTGGTCGAGCGCCCGCTGCGCTCGCTGAAGTATGGCGAGGCCTTCGCGGTGCTCGACAGCTACGGTGACATCGGCGTGCTTCCCGGTCCCGAGGGCCTCTACTTCCAGGACACCCGCTATCTCTCACGTCTGCACGTGACCATCGAAGACCAGAGACCGTTGCTGCTGTCCTCCGTGATGCAGGATGACAACGGCGCCCTCAGCGTCGACATGACGACGCCCGACATCCGCATCGATGCGCATGACGAGACCACGATTCCCCGCGAACTGATCGCGATCGAACGTACCAAGTTCCTGTTCAAGGGCGCCTGCTACGACCGGATCGGCCTTCGCAATTACGACTCGCGGCACTGGCACCTGAAGGTCGCCGTCACCTTCGATGCCGATTTCCGTGATCTCTTCGAGGTTCGCGGCATGGATCGCCCCGTGCGCGGCAAGCGCAGCGTCCAGGTGGCGAGCGAGTCCGAGGTCCAGTTCCGCTATGCCGGCCTCGACGAGGTCGTGCGCACCACGAGCCTTCATTTCGGGCCGAAGCCGAAGCACATCGAGCCGGGCCGCGCCGAGTTCGTCGTCTCCCTGCCGCCGGGCGGACGGGCTTCGCTGTTCCTGAGAGCGGTCTTCGAATCGCATCGCGCCTTCACGAGCGCCCCAGCGGCCGAGCGCGTCGGCGAGGATGCCGCCGCCGGCCTGTCGCGCGCCGCCGGCAGTTCCGCCGCTCCGCGCCATCCCAAGGGTCTGGCCGAGGGTGTCATCTTCGCCCGGGCCTACCGCGACTCTCGCCGCGACCTGCGCCAACTCACGGCAGGCATCACCACGATTATCTCGTCGAACGATCAGTTCAACGAGGCTGCCTGCCGCGCCACCGCCGATCTCTACATGCTCGCGAGCCGCACACCGGAGGGTATCTATCCCTTCGCCGGCATCCCCTGGTACTCCACGGTGTTCGGGCGCGACGGCATCATCACCGCCATGATGGCGCTCTGGATCGACCCGAATTTCGGGAAGGGTGTCCTTCGCTACCTCGCCTCGACCCAGGCCAAGGCCGTCGATCCGGCCGCCGACGCACAGCCCGGCAAGGTGCTGCACGAGACCCGGCGGGGCGAGATGGCCATGCTCGGCGAGGTGCCGTTCCGCCACTATTACGGGACCATCGACGGCACGCCGCTCTTCGTGATGTTGGCCTGGGAATACTACGCCGTCACCGGCGATCTCGAGACGATTTCGGCGATCTGGCCCGCTTTGGAACTCGCCCTCACCTGGATGGACGAGTACGGCGACCGGGACGGCGACGGCTTCGTCGAATACGCTCGCGATACCGACAAAGGCCTGGAGAATCAGGGCTGGAAAGACAGCCACGACTCGATCTTCCATACCGACGGCAATCTCGCGAAGGGGCCCATCGCGCTCTGCGAGGTCCAGGGTTACGTCTATGCCGCCAAGAACGGGGCTGCCAAGCTCGCCGCTCTCCTGGGCCATGACGATCTGGCGCAGCGTCTCGGCGACGAGGCGATGGTCCTGCGCGAAAACTTCGACAAGGCGTTCTGGTGCGAGGCGATCGGCACCTATGCCCTCGCCCTCGACGGTGAGAAGCGGCAATGCGCCGTTCGCTCGTCCAATGCCGGCCATGCGCTCTTCACCGGCATCGCCCTGCCGGAGCGAGCAGCGAGCGTCGCGGCCAACCTTCTGTCGAAGGACGGCTTCAACGGCTGGGGTGTGCGCACCATCGCCCGCGGTGAAGCGCGCTACAATCCAATGTCGTACCACAACGGCTCGATCTGGCCGCACGACAACGCGCTCATCGCCCTCGGATTGGCGCGCTACGACCTGAAGCAGGAAGCCTCGCGCATCTTCGAGGGCATGTTCGACACGGCTCTGTATCAGGATCAGAAGCGCCTGCCGGAGCTATTCTGCGGCTTCATGCGGCGGCACCAGCGCGGGCCCGTCTCCTACCCCGTGGCCTGCTCGCCGCAGGCCTGGGCAGCGGCCGCCCCCTTCGCATTCCTGGCGGCCTGCCTCGGGCTGGAGATCGACCACGATCGCAACCGGGTGCGCTTCCGCAATCCGACTCTGCCACCCTTCCTCGACGGCGTCTCGATCTTCAACCTGAAGATCGGCACCTCGCGCGTGGACCTGCGCCTGCAGCGCTACGGAGAGGACGTAACGGTCAACGTCCTGCGGCGGACGGGCGACGCGCAGATCTCTCTGCTGAAATAGCGACCCCTAGGATGGGCAGCATCCTCGTGCGGGATGCTGCCCATGAGCTAAGGACCCGTCCACCTCAATGGCGCCGGACGGGGCGATTTCGAAAAACGAAAACACCGCCTTTCCGGAGAAAGGCGGTGAATTGTCGAGGACGAGCGGTAAGCCTAGCGCAACTCAGCGTGGCGCCAGGATCATGATCATCTGACGGCCTTCGAGCATCGGCTCGCTTTCGACCTTCGCGATCTCCTGGGTCTCGTTCTTCACCCGCTCGAGCAGACGCAGGCCGATATCCTGGTGTGCCATCTCACGGCCGCGGAAGCGCAAGGTCACCTTGACCTTGTCGCCTTCCTCGAAGAACCGGATCACGGCTTTCATCTTGGTGTCGTAGTCGTGCTTGTCGATGCCGGGGCGGAGCTTGATCTCCTTGACCTCGACCGTCTTCTGCTTCTTGCGGGCCTCGTTCTGCTTCTTCTGCTCGTTGAAGCGGAAGCGGCCGTAATCGAGAAGCTTGCAGACGGGAGGGACGGAGTTCGGTGCGATCTCGACCAAGTCGAGACCTGCTTCCTCAGCCATCGCGATGGCGTCGAAGAAGGCGACGACGCCACGGTTCTGTCCAGTGTCGTCGATGAGCTGCACTTCGCGAACGCCGCGGATATCCCGGTTGGCGCGCGGCCCGTCCTTCTGCGGGGCCGGCATAGCTCTCATAGGTCTACGAATGGCTTTGGTCTCCTAATGAAACGACGAAACGGCAGCCTACGAACCCGAACCCCGGTTGGGGTCGATCCTGGCCACCCATCGCTCGCGAAATTCGATGCGACACCTTGGCTGAACTCTCGTGCAAGTCAACTCGGTCGTCGCGGTTTGGTTCATTGGACGCAGCGATCACGCCCGCGCGGCCATCGCCCGGTTCGCGATGAGGTCGGCATAGACGGCGAGCGTGTCGCCGACCATGCCTTCCAGTGAGAAATGCGCTTCGACATGCGCCCGGCCGCGCCGGGTCATGGCATCGCGTGCACTCGCCCCAAGGGAGAGAGCCTCCGACAGGGCATCGGCAAGAGCCCCGGCGTCGCCGGGCGGTACCCGCCACCCCGTCCGCTGCGCGGACGGGACCTCTGGGGGTGCCAGCACCGTCTCGGGCACGGCACCGAGATCCGAGACCACGACCGGCGTACCCAGCGCCTGCGCCTCTACCGCGGAGCGCCCGAAAGCCTCGGGTTCCACGGACGGAACTGCCACCACGGAAGCAGCCCGGAAAGCCGCCGGCATGTCGGTGCAATGCCCGACCCGGTGCACGATCGACTGAAGGCCGCGTGCCGCGATCAATGCGTCGAGTTCGCGCTCGTAGCCGACGCGCCCCTGCGGATCGCCCGCGAGCACGACCGCGACATCGGTGACGCCGCGGTCGCGCATCAGCGCCGCCGCCTCGATCAGGACGCGCTGGCCTTTCCAGCCCGTGAGGCGCGCGGCAAGCAACACCACCCGTTCGTGCGGGGCGACGCCCCAGGCGCGGCGCAGCGTCTCGACCCGTGCGGGAAGGACCGCCGCAGGTGTGAACTGCGCGAGATCGGTACCGCGATGGATCACCCGGACCCGGTCACCCGCCTGTTCGGGATGCAGGGTCCGGATCAGGTCTGCCGTGTAGTGCGAGTTGGCGATCACCACGTCGCCCCGGGCCATCACGGAATTGTACAGGACCTTCACGCCCGTCCGGCCGGAATAGCTGCCGTGATAGGTGGTCACGAAGGGCAGCTTCAGCCGCCGCGCGGCGCCGAGCGCGACCCAGGCCGGGGCCCGCGACCGCGCATGAACGATCTGCACCCCTTCGCGCCGACACAGCCGCGCGAGGCGACCGACGTTCAGAGCCATGGCGAGCGGGTTCTTCGAAGCCGCCGGAAACGGCAGCCAGATCCCGCCCTTGGCCTGTAATTCGCCGATCAAACGTCCCCCTTCCGTTGCGACCAGCGCACGAGCACCAGCCGCCGCGAGAGCGGCAGCGACGTCGACGGTCGTGCGCTCTGCGCCCCCCGCGTCGAGTTCCGGGATGATCTGCAGGATGGTTGCCCCGGCGAGGGGCACCCGCTCGCTGGGGAAACTGCCGCGCACGTCGCCATTCATGACGAGCAAGCCGAGTTGGCCCAGGGCCCGTAGAAGAAACCCGGGCTGCTCACCCAAGGCCAGCAGAATCCGTCTTGCGTATCGGTCATGGCCGTGAGCTTGAACGCCGCGCTTTACGGCCCGGTAAACGAAATGCGAAGGCGATGCATTCAGTTCGATGCATCCCAGGGCGAGGGTTAACGAATGACGTCTGCGCAGGGCGAGGCTCCGGACTTCATCCAAGTCGGGACCGGAGACGCGGCACGCCAGATCGCCGTGCGGCGGCGGCCCGGGAACGGTCCACCGTTGGTCTGGCTCGGCGGCTTCCGCTCCGACATGGGGGCTACGAAGGCGATGGCCCTCGATGCCTGGGCCGCGCAGACCGGCCGCGACTTGCTCCGCTTCGACTATACGGGCCACGGTGAATCGGGTGGCGTGTTCGCCGAGGCCACGATCTCCACCTGGCTCGCCGATGCGCAGGCGGTGATTGCCGCGCATGCGCTGGAACGCCCGATCCTGGTGGGATCGTCGATGGGCGGCTGGATCGCGTGCCTGGTGGCACAGGCTCTCGCGCGACACGGCCGACCGGCCCCCTCGGGTCTCGTGCTCATCGCTCCCGCTCTGGACTTCACCCAGAGCCTGCTATGGGACCGATTCCCGCCGGAGGTCCGTGCCCAGATCGAACGGGACGGGGCCTGGTTCCGGCCGAGCGCTTACGATCCGACCCCCGTTCCGATCACCCGCACGCTCATCGAGGATGGGCGAAGCCACTGCCTCCTGGGAAGCCCCTTCGATCCCGGCTGCCCGGTCCACATCCTGCAGGGCATGGACGACCCGGATGTACCCTATACGCACGCCCTCCGGGTCGTGGAGAGACTGCCGAAAGCCGGCACCCTCCTCACGCTCATCGCCGATGGCGACCACCGCCTCTCGCGCCCGCAGGACCTCGCGCGACTCCTGGCGGCGGTGGCCGATATGCCGCCTAGTGCAAGCTGACCGTGTAGAGGTCGTTCGCAGCCGCGTTGGCCACCACGGCGTCACGGGAATCAGCGAGCAGGATCGGCGCGCCGCTGGCGGAAAGGAGCGCGAACAGGTCGAGACCGGGGGTCAGGTCCGGCGCCTGCGGGAAGATGCGCTTCACCTCGTCCGAACGGATGGCCCGCACGTAGGCGATATGTCCCTCGCCGAGCGCCGCGAGATCGGCCACGTTGAACTCCGCCGGGTCGAGATCGGCCTGGGTGAGCGGATTGGTGTTGAACTCGGTCATGGACTGCCCTCCTTCTTGGCAGAGCGGTACACCGGGATCATGCCCGGCGGTCTATGTGGTGCCGAGGCCCCGATGTCAGGCCTCGTCACGGGATGCGATGGCGATCTTGCGCACGATCCGGTCCGGCTCGGGCCGGGTCAGATCGATGGAGAGCAGACCGTTCGAGAGGTCGGCGCCCATCACCTCCATGCCGTCCGCGAGCAGGAAAGCCCGCTGGAACTGACGCGCGGCGATGCCGCGATGCAGGAACTGCCGGGTCTTGTCGTCGACCTGCCGGCCTCGCACGACGAGTTGGCTCTCCTCCAGCATCACGTCGAGCTGATCGCGGGTGAATCCTGCGACTGCGAGCGTGATGCGGAGGCGCTCGGGCTGATGCTCGGTGCGCGCAAGACGCTCGATATTGTAGGGCGGGTACCCATCGTTGGCAGCCTTCGACACCCGGTCGAGGGCCTGCTCGATCTCATCGAACCCGAGGAGAAAGGGATGTCCGAACGGTGAGGGCCGAGTCGTCACGAACGCATGTCCTTCCAGCGAAGCCCGAAACAGAGTTTCATGAGGCACTTCGGTGATCGGGGCCCGCCTGGGCAGCACCCCTCCCGGCGATGTCTCCCCGGTCCTCGCGATATGGAGGCCGCCCCGGAGCGCATCAAGGGCCGCCCTATCGGACGCAGTGCCCCGTTAATCTCTGGGCGTTCGGGTGTTTTCGGCAAACCGACACGGGACGCTCCGGCACACCACAAGCTTGACCGCATATGGGCCACGAGTAACAGTTTGGAATTCCTCTGATATTCGGCCCTGCGCTTGATCTGCGGTCCGGTCCTCGGATATGCCCACCCGGCATCAGGCAGCGCAGGGATCGTGGTTTTCGGACCGCGCGACTCGGCGTTGGCGAACCCGAATCGGGACCGGGCAGGGCCATCGCGACATCACGTCGGGACGGGCATCGTGCGGGGACCGTGAAAAGCGTCGCATTGGGCGGCGGAGGCCTTTGACGGAGTACGCGGCGTGATCGGAGAACGGCCCTTGCGGAGGAATCGGATCATCGTGGCGCGGCGTGCCCTCTCTGGTCTCGCGTCCCTGACGATGCTCGCGGGCCTCGCCGTGCCCGCGCGTGCTCAGGACGGCAAGGGAGCGGCCGCTCCCCTGAAGCTCGAACTCAACCGCCTGGAGCCGGCGGGCGACGCTTGCCGGACCTACCTCCTCGTGGACAACAGCCGCGGCCCGGCCCTGAAATCCCTGAAGGTCGACCTTTTCGCGTTCGATCCCGAGGGCATCGCCCAGAAGCGCCTCTCCGTGGAACTCGGGCCGGTACAGGACCGCAAGACCATGGTCCGCCTGTTCGACTTCCCCGGCATCGCCTGCGCGAAGATCAGCCGCCTGCTCCTCAACGACGTCCTCGCCTGCGAGGGCGGCGAGGCCAGCCGCGAGACCTGCCTCGATCGCATCGAGACCGAGAGCAAGACGCCGGCCGCCTTCGTGCGCTGATCGGCGCACCCGAAACCCGACGACGCAGTCCGCACGCCGACCGCCGCCCCCATCGAGAGAGACCGCCATGGATCCGACCGCCGCACCGGCCGAAGTCGCCCACGACTTTTCCTTCATCGGACTGTTCCTGCAGGCCGATCCGATCGTGAAGGGCGTGATGATCCTGCTCGTGGTCGCCTCGATCGCGTGCTGGACCGTGGTGTTCGAGAAGATCGTGCGGATCGCCGCCGCCAAGCGTCAGGCCAAGGCCTTCGACGTGTTGGTGCGCTCCGGCGGGGCACTCGAATCCTCGGGCGGCGGCATCGACGCCCAGATCACGGGCGCGGCCGTCGAGGCCTGGCGCGATCAGGATGCCAGCGAGACCCGGGCCGAGCGGCGCGATCGCATCGAGCGTGCGATGCGCGCCACGCTCACCACCCGGATCAAGCGTCTCCAGACCGGCCTGCCGCTTCTCGCCACCGCCGGCTCGACCGCGCCGTTCATCGGCCTGTTCGGCACGGTCTGGGGCATCATGAACTCGTTCTCGTCGATCGCGAAGAGCCAGGACACTTCGCTGGCCGTGGTGGCGCCGGGCATCGCCGAGGCGTTGTTCGCCACCGCCATCGGCCTCATCGTCGCGATCCCGGCGGTGATGGCCTACAACAAACTCATCAACGACGTCGGCCGGGTCCAGTCGAGCTTCGTCTCCACCATCGGCATCCTGGGCAACCGCCTCGCCCGTGACCGCACGGTGCACGGGCGCGCTGCCGCGGCCGAGTGACCGTTCCACTCTGACCGAGACCTCCTCGGCGCCGAGCGAGCGCCGATTCCCGACACCAACCTGTGCGGTGGACCGGCCTGATCGCCGGCCGCCCTGGCCCCGGAGGGCCGCTCCACTATGGCAATGGGTTCGATCCGCGCCGGCGGCGGCGACGACGAAGATGGCCTCGACGCGGCGCCGATGTCGGAGATCAACGTCACCCCGATGGTCGACGTGATGCTCGTGCTGCTGATCATCTTCATGGTCGCCGCCCCCCTGATGACCACGGGCGTGCCGGTGCAGTTGCCGAAGACCACGGCCCAGAAGGTCGCCCAGGCCAAGAAGCCCCTGGAGATCTCTATCGACAAGGACGGCAAGCCCTACCTCGCCAAGGAAGAACTGACGCCGGACGCGATCGTGCCGCGCCTGCGTGCCCTCGCTGCCCAGGACCCGAGCCAGGTGATGCTGGTGCGCGGCGACCGCGACGTGCCTTATGGCAAGATCATGGAAGTGATGGGGCTCGTCGGGCAGGCCGGCTTCACCAAGGTCTCGCTGATCGCCCAGTCGCCCGGCGGCGCGCTGCCGTCGGCGCCGGCTCCCGCCAGCGGAACGCCGCAGTAATCCATGAACGCCCTGCATCCCAACAGCGCCTTCGTGACGAATGCCGAGCCGGAGCAGCGCGGCCCGTCCGGTCTGACAGCCGCCTTCCTGGTCGCCCTCGCCCTGCACGTCGCGGCTCTGGTCGGCATGGCGCTGTTCGGCACGGCACCGTCGGCGCCCCCGGGCGAGAACATCGTCACGATCGATCTCGCGCCGCAGATGACGGAGGCGAACACTCAGGCCCCGGCCGAACAGGCGGCTCAGGCGCCCGCCCCCCCGGAGGCGAATCCGGTGGAGACGCCGGAGGCCGTCCCGGTGACGAAGCCCCTGGAGACCACCGAGGTGGCGCCCCCCGAGGCCACGGTTCCGCCGCCTCCCGACGCGACGCCGGTCGCACCCGAAGCCACCACCATGGCCGAGCCGCCGGAAGCGCCCGTCACGCCGCCGGTGGAAGCAATGACGGAGCCGCCGCCTGAGGATCAGGTCATCACCTCGACCGGAGAGGCGGCACCGGCCCTCGCGCCCCCGCCGCCGACGATCGCGGAGGCACCGAAGCCCGTGGAGGTGGAGAAGCCGAAGCCTGACATGGCCAAGATTCTCGAAGCCAAGCGGGAGGCCAAGCGGAAGGCCGATCGCGAGGCACGCCTGAAGGCCGAGCAGGAGGAGCGCCGCGAGGCGATCGCCGAAGCCCGGCGCGAGGCCGCCAAGGAAGCCAAGGCGAAGGCCGCCAAGGAAGCCGCCCGTCGAGCCGCGGCCGCGGCGAGCGAGGGCCGCGCGCAGCAGAATTCCGCCTCCGCCTCCCGCCAGAGCAGTGCCGGCGCCGCCGCCGGAGGGAACGATCCCAACGCTCTTCGGGCGTGGCAGGGCATGCTGAGTTCGGCAATTCGTGGCCGAATGAACGCCAATGCGGCGGCCGGTACCAGCGGGGGCGTCGCTGTGGTCCGGTTCACTGTGTCCCGCTCCGGTCAGGTCCTGAGTTCCGGTTTGGCCAGCAGCAGCGGCGTCGGCGCCATCGACAGCGCTGCCCTGGCGACGGTCCGCGGCTCCCTGCCGGCGGCCCCGGCCGGAATCTCGCTCAGCAGCCTCGCCGTCACCGTGCCGCTGCGCTTCAGCCCTGGCCGCTGACGGCGACAGGCGGAATCAGCCGTGGCCGTGTGGTTCACCAGCGATACGCATTTCGGCGATCCGCGCATTCTGCGGATCGACAAGCGGCCCTATCCGAACCTCGCCGCACACGATGCCGCCTTGATGGCCGCCTGGAACGCCGTGGTGGGTAGCGAAGACGAGGTCTGGCACCTCGGCGACTTCGCTCTCGGTCCCTCCGACGCTCGGATTGCCGAAATCCTCGCGGCTCTGCCGGGGATCAAACACCTGATCGTCGGCAACAACGATGGACCCGGGACGCTCCGGGCGGCCGGCTGGGACTCGGTCTCGCACTATGCCGAGGTGACCGTGGATTCACGCCGCCTGGTGCTTTGCCACTATGCGTTCCGGACCTGGAACGGGATCGGGCGTGGGGCCATCAACCTGCACGGTCATTCTCATAACAAGCTGAAGCCTATCCCCCGGCAGTACGACGTCGGTGTCGACGCGCAGGGACCGAGTCCCGTTTCGCTGGCCACGATCCTGGTGTCGCGCCGGCGGCCGACGGCACCGCACAAAACCGTGGAACCTTAGCGACGGGTTTGCCGTTTCCGGAACCTGAACGCGAGGTGAGCGGCGGCGATCCAAGGCAATATTGGAGAAGCCCCATTATCTTGCGGACACTTTCGAACGCTCGATGAATTCTATTCACCGTCCGAACGCCCAGGTGTCCTCATCTCAGGTGTCTCCATGCTTCAATCGCTTCGATTTACCCTCTCCGCCGGTCTCATCCTGAGCTTTGCAGGCTCGGCTCTCGCGGCACCGGCCTGCCTCGATGCCCAGCGCAAGGTCGATGAAGCCAACGCGCTGCGCTACCAGTTCCGCCAGGAGGCCCGGATCGGTAACCACGACCGCGCTTGCGAAACTCTCGATGAGATCGGCGACCGCTACGCCGACGCACGCGACGCCTTCGAGGATTGCGGCGCGGGTGTCATCGCGATCGACCTTCGCAGTGAATCACGGGCTCTGCGTGCGGCCAAGCGCGTAAACCGCTGCGACTGATCGAGTGTGGGCTCGCACCTCCACGCTCGACGCGTCGTTCCAATGTGAACTCACACGCGGCCGATGATTCGCCGCCAAGGTCAGCCATCATGAATACCATTGCAGCCCTCGATCTGAAGACCACCGACCGCACCCTGTCCACCGGTCCGTCCTTCGCAGCCGCCCTCTGCGGTTTCCTCAGCACCACGGTAGCGACCACGATGGTGATGTTTCTGATCAGCAGCATCTGAGAAGCATCGCGGCACCAGCTCAGGGAGCGACGAACCAGAACCGGCGCTTCGAGAACAGCATGTCGGGCTGCCCGACGGTTTTACCGGGTCGACAGGCTGTATCCAGGCGCGGCGCATCCGGCGCCTTCGCTGCCGGCATCATGAGGGCACTGGAGACGGGAAACAGACCCAGCTTGGCCTGGACGGCCGGTTGGCGAACGGCGGAGATCGTGACGAGCCCGACCAGGAGCCCACCCGCGATCGTACCCAGAATGAAGTTCATCATGGTGGCGGAATCCGGCACCCCTCGCGTGGTCCGCGTGGCTGCGCGCCCTCCCTCGTCGCATATCCCGGCATGATTACGGCACGGATTCGTCTTACGATCCCTTAACGATCGAATGTCTAAGGTTCCTTCCGCGCCCCGAATCGGGTCCGCGTCCCTTGAAGAAGGATCCTTCGATGTCGTACGGCGCCAGCGCCTATGCCCGGGTTGCACAGACCGCACTGTCGCCCCGCGAAGCGGAAGCCGCCGTCCTGATCAAGGCCGCGACCCGCCTTCAGGCGATCCAGACCGACTGGACCAACCAGGCCCCTGCTCTGAACGAGGCACTGAACTTCAACCAGAAGGTCTGGACGATCATCGCCGGGGCAGCCACCGCACCCGAGAGTCCGCTTCCCATTGAGATCAAGAACAACATCGCCGAGTTGTCGACCTTCGTCTTCAAGCGGATGATCGATACGCTGATCGAGCCGAGCGCCGAGAAACTCTCCGCCCTCATCAGCATCAATCAGAACATCGCCGCCGGCTTGCGCATGTAGGTTCGAGACAGGCCGCGCGAAACAAAGGAGCCCGCCGCTGAGAAGCGGCGGGCTCCTTTGTTTCATTCCCGGTCTCGGCGTCTCAGTTCTCCGACGCTGCGGGCGGCGCCAGCCGCTCGGCCAGCGACTGCTCGTATTGGATCAGTTCCTTGCAGCGCTTCAGGGCGCGGTAGAGATCGCGCTCTGCGATAAGATCGTGGATGTCGCGCAGGTAGGGCGCCATGCTGGGCGCCGCCGCGATGAGCGCATTGGCTTGGGTGATGAAGAGGTCCTCCGCCTCCGGCGTGACCTCGGCGAGGTACATCACCGTCAGGGTCACGTAGAGGCGCTTGCAGGCGGTATCGGCCTCGCTCTCCAGGATGATGTCGCTCTCCCGCAGGAACTTCGTCACGGTCTCGATGACGAAGCTGGAGCGGCGGGACCCGTTACGAATCGCCGTGCCCCCGATCAGCAGGCGCTCGAACGGCTTGAGCTCGATCTTCAGGGGCATGGCGATACTCGTTCCGGGATTGAAGCCGACATTCGCCGATCTTGGTTAACACAATCACAACGGCGCAGCGGCACCGGGCGGTCAACATCCTGAAGAACAACAGCCTTTTTCAGATCAGCCGCAATCGAGCGATCCCCGTAAGCTTTCGTTCGGCGCGTCGATTAAGCCGATCGCAAGGGATGGGTGGTCATGTGCACGGGCCTCCAAAAACGGAGGCGCACCGATCAGAATGGATCGAACACCATGTCCTCAGGCATCACCCTTACCGCCGCCACCCGCCAGAACCTTCTCTCGCTGCAGGGCACGGCCGACCTCCTGACCCAGACCCAGAACCGCCTCTCCACGGGCAAGAAGGTCAACTCGGCCCTCGACGACCCGACGAGCTTCTTCACCTCGCAGTCGCTGACCGGCCGCTCGGGCGATCTCGGCTCGCTCCTCAACGGCATCTCGAACGGCGTCCAGACCATCCAGGCCGCCAACCAGGGCATCACCTCGATCCAGAAGCTGGTCGACTCGGCCAAGTCCACCGCCAACCAGGCGCTGGCCGACAAGAGCGCCGTCACCAGCGGCCTCGCCGCCACCGCCGCCACTGTCAGCGGCAGCAAGAGCTTCCAGGGTCTCGCCGGCACCGCCGACGGCACGCAGGATTTCTCGTCCCTGTCGAAGGACGGTTCGATCGATATTTCGCTCGACGGCGGCACGACGAAGACGACCATCCGTCTCGATGCTTCGACCCTCGGAAACAACAGCTCCGACCTGACCAAGATTTCCGCCAGCCAGGTTGCATCGGCCATCAATAGTCAGATCTCGAATAGCGCCGCCCTGAAAGGCAAGGTTGCGGCTTCTGTCGGAAACGATGGTCGCCTGAGCTTTACCACGACGTCTGCGGGTGCCAGCCAGAAGCTTTCGGTGAATGGTTCCGCAAGCTCCACGCTCGATATCGGCTTCGGCGCAGGGTCCAGCGTTACGGCCGCAAAGGTGGTTGCGAACACCGCCCTTGGAGCCACAACCGACTTTTCCGCCAGTGCGACTGAAGCGTCTTTCAAGGTGAATGACGGCAACAAAGAAATCACGATCACCCTGGGCAATGCAACGGCCATCGACAACAACGGTACGAAGCTGGGTGCTACCAGCTCGCGCGCCGATGTTCTCGCTGCCATCAATAAGCAGCTCGCAGACGGTGGGTCGACCATCACCGCATCCCTCGACGGTGCCAATAAGCTGAACTTCACCTCTCAGGAAGTTGGCCCCAACGCCCAAGTCATCACCACCGGTATCGTCGGAAACAAGGATGTCGGTTTTGGTACGACGACGGCCACCAACGGCGTTTTGACCGCTGGTACGGGAACGGCTGCGACGGGCCTGTCCGCAACGGGCTCGGACGCCACCGACGGATCGGCCAAGGCGGTCATCAACGGCAACGTCGCGCTGACCAACGTCACCGACCTGAGCGGATCGAATACGGCGAGCTTCACCCTCCAACTCGGAACCGGGCCGGCGAAGACGATCAAGCTCGACAACACGACTGGCGCGACGGCCGCCTCGACGACGAAGACCGAGATTCTGGCTTCGATCAACAAGCAGATCGCAGCCGATACCGGCCTTGCTGGCAACGTCACGGCCAGCCTCGACGCGAACGACAAGCTCGTGATCAGCACGACAGCTGCGGGTGCCGGCCAGAAGCTGACCATCCAGGCAGCCCAGGGCACCACAGCGGCCAACAACAAAGACGTCGGTTTCGGTCTTCAAACCTCCAGCGTTGCTGGTCAGGGTCCCGCAACGGCGCTGACTTCGACGGGCAAGGACAGCACCGGCTCGACCAATTCGACCCGAACCTCGCTTTCCAAGCAGTTCAACGAGATCCTGAACCAGATCACCCAGCAGGCCAAGGACTCGAGCTACAACGGCATCAACCTTCTCTACCGGACCAGTGACGATCCGACCGAGAACTCTCTGAAGGTGACCTTCAACGAGACGGGCACCTCCAGCCTCAGCATCTCGGGCGCCAAGCTTGACTCCGATGGTCTGGGCCTCACGGCCGTGACCGGCGGCTTCCAGACCGATGACGAGATCAACAAGACGCTGACGGCCATCACCACCGCCACCAGCCAGCTTCGGGCCCAGGCTTCGACCTTCGGCTCGAACCTGTCGATCGTGCAGAACCGTCAGGACTTCTCGAAGAACCTGATCAACATCCTCGACACCGGTGCGGCCAACCTGACGAACGCGGACCTCAACGAGGAAGCCGCCAACTCGCAGGCCCTGTCGACCCGCCAGTCGATCGGCATCTCGGCCCTCTCGCTCGCCAACACGGCGCAGCAGGGCATCCTGCAGCTCCTCCGCTAAGGACGAGCCCGCCGCCGGCCCTCGGGCTCAGCGCCCCGCCCTTCTCTTCGTTTCGGGATCGGCTCCGCGCTTCAGGCGGTGCGGTCGAGGGGCCGGGCGGCGGGCTTGGCGCGGGCCTCGGCGGCCTCCGCATAGGCGCGGGCCTTGAGCACCACCGGGTCGGGCAATTGGACGACGACATCCCCCGAATTCAGGTCGACCTCCTGGTAGACCACGGCCTTCGTATCCCGGTCGATGCGGATACGCGGCTCCATCGCAGCCGGCGCCGCCTTCGCGTCCTCACCGGACGTCGGCGCCCGGGGCATTCCAGCCCGGGGATCGGTCCCCTGATCCTGACCGCGGATATCGACCCGCACCGCTGGCGCGAGGGGGGCCGGCGCCTGAACGGGCTGGACCGGTGGTATCGGGGCCGGCGTGGCGCCGGTGACGCGGGCCGGCAGCACGGCGCCGAGACTTGTGATCGACATGGCACGCTCCTGCTCGCGGCTTTTGCGCTGTCCCCCCAGACAAGACCCGCGCCGTGAATGGGATCTTAAGGAATTGGTTTTGCAGGCCCTTTCTTGGGTTGCATGCTTAAAGCCATGCAGAGGGGATGCATCGAATTTTAACGACCCCTCAGATCTCGACGGCGGCGGCCGCGCGTCCCATGCCGTGGGGATCGAAGGCGACGCTCTTCACGATGGCGAAGACCGGACGTCCGGGCACGAGACCGAGCTCGTGCACGGAGGCTCGCGTCAGGCGGGCGGAGAGCACCGCCCCGCCGCAATCCACCTCTACCAGCACCGTGCCGTCGGCCTGGGCATGGAGGGCAAGTACCTGGCCGCTCAGGCGATTTCGGGCACTCAGCCCAACAGGCTCTTCGAGGGAGAGCAGGACGTCGCGGGCGGGGATGTGGACGCGGATGCCGGTGCCGACGGCCTGGGCCAGGCGGGGCACCAGCAGCCGCCCGGCGCGCCCGGAAAGGAGAGTCAGACCCGAATTCGGCGCATCGGCCTCCACCACCATGTCGAGGAGTGCACCGGCCTCCGCCGCGTGGAAGGCGCCGAGATCGCCCCGGCGCAGGATGCCCTCGGCGGGTCCTGCCGCGGCGACCCGGCCCCCTTCGAGCACCACGATGGTGTCGGCGAGGCGGGCCACCTCGGGCACCGCGTGGCTGACGTATACCAAGGGGATCGCGGCCACGTCGCGCAGGCGCTCGATCAGCGGCAGGATCTCGGCCTTGCGCTCGGCATCGAGGGCGGCGAGCGGCTCGTCCAGGAGGAGCAGGCGGGGTCGGGACAGCAGCGCCCGGCCGATCGCCACGCGCTGGCCCTCGCCGCCGGAGAGGCCGGCCGGTCGCCGGTCGAGAAGATGGCCGATGCCGAGGAGCGCGATGACGGCGTCCGGGTCCAGGCCGGCCTTGTCCCGGCGGCCGCGGGCGAACCAGCGCCCGTAGGCGAGGTTCTGGCGGACCGAGAGATGGGGCATCAGCCGCGCCTCCTGGAAGACGGTGCCGATGCGGCGGCGATGGGCGGCCACCGCGTGGCCCCGCCCGGTGTCGAGCAGGGTCTCGCCGTCGAGGACGATCCGGCCCCGGTCGGGCCGGGCCAGCCCGGCGAGGCAGGCGATCACCGTGCTCTTGCCCGAGCCCGAGCGGCCGAACAGGGCGGTGAGGCCCGGCGGGGCGGTGAAGGCCACGTCGAGGCGGAAGGCGCCGTGCGCCAGGGCGAGATCGACCGCCAGCGTCATGGCCTCAGCCCGCCCCGATCCGGCGCCCGACCCGGCGCGCGAGGAACTCCGAGACGAGCAGGGCCGCCATCGAGATCGCCACCGAGATCAGGGTGAGGCGCAGGGCGCCGGCCTCGCCGCCGGGCACCTGGGTCAGGGTGTAGATCGCCGAGGGCAGGGTCTGGGTCTCGCCGGGGATGTTCGACACGAAGGTGATGGTGGCGCCGAACTCGCCCATCGCCTTGGCGAACGCCAGCACGGCGCCGGCGAGCACCCCCGGCAGGGCGAGGGGCAGCGTCACGGTGAGGAAGACCGCGAGGGGGCCGGCGCCGAGGGTCGCGGCGGCCTGCTCGACCCGGGCGTCGACGGCCTCCAGGGAGAGGCGCATCGCCCGCACCATCAGGGGGAAGCCCATCACCGCGCAGGCGAGCGCCGCCCCGGTCCAGCGGAACGAGAACACGATGCCGAGATCGGCGAGGGGCGCCCCGAGGGCGCCGCGCCGTCCGAAGGCGAGGAGCAGGAGGTAGCCGGTCACCACCGGCGGCAGGATGAGCGGGAGATGGACCAGCCCGTCGAGGAGCGCCCGGCCGGGAAAGCGCCGCCGTGCCAGGACCCAGGCGACGGCCAGACCCGGCACGAGGCTCGCCAGGGTGGCGACCCCGGCCACGCGCAGGCTGAGGGCGATGGCGGACCATTCCTCCGGCGTCAGGCCGAGCCGGTCCAGGAGCGGCGGAGCCAAGACCGGACGATCAGGTCCGGTTCTCGGCGCCGATCACCGAGAAGCCCTGGCGCTCGAAGAACGCCCGCGCGGCGGGGCTGCGCAGGTAGGCCAGCAGCGCGGCCGCGTCCGGGTTGGTCGAATCCTTCGTGAGCGCCACCGGATAGATCACCGGCGGGTGGCTGGCGGCCGGGAAGGTGGCCACCACCCGGACGCTCGGGTCCGAGACCGCGTCGGTGGCGTAGACGATGCCCAGCGGCGCCTCGCCGCGGGCCACGAGGAGCAGCGCCGCCCGCACGTTCTCCGCCTGGGCGACCCGGCTCTTCACGCCCTCCCAGGCACCGAGATGCTCCAGGGCCGCCTTGCCGTACTTGCCGGCCGGCACCGCCTCGACGTTGCCCATGGCGATGCGCCCGTCGCCGAGCGCCTTACCGAGGTCGAGGCCGGGCTTGAGGTCCACGGCCACGCCCGACTCCCTCGGCGCGATCAGCACGAGGGCGTTGCGCAGGAGGTTCGCGCGGGTGCCCGGCTTGAGACCGTCCCGGGCCGCCACGTAGTCCATCCAGGCGAGGTCGGCGGAGAGGAACAGGTCGGCCGGCGCCCCGGCCTCGATCTGCTTGGCCAGCGCGCTGGAGGCCGCATAGGAGATCCGGGCGGTCTTGCCCGTCTCCTTGGTCCAGGCGGCGGCGGCCTCGTCGAGGGCGTTCTTCAGGCTGGCGGCCGCGAACACCACCACGGGCGCCTCGGCCCGCGCCGGCGTCCCGCCGGCCCAGATCGCCAAGCCGAGCACCGCCCCGAGCCACGTCCGCCGCGTCTGGATCATCGATCTGTCTCCCGTCGCCTGCCGGAGCCGCCCGGCGGGTGTGCCATAGCACGAATCGGGGCGGGACTCGTCAGGCGCCGCGCTCCTCCTCCTCGGCGGGCACGCGCTCCGACCGGTGCAGGCGGCTCAGGAGCACCAGCATCCGTCCGGGCAGGGGACCGGTGAGGGTCTCGGCATCGGCGAAGACCCCGCGCTCGCGCGCGAGGCGACGGCGGGCCTTGGACTTTTCCGCGAGGACGACCGGCGTTCGTCCGCCGGTTCTTCTGATTTTCATACGCACAACGCACGCTCCGACATCGACGTGAGCCTGGAGAAGCGACAACAAACGCGGACCGGCGCGTTCCGTTCCGGCCAAGCTTGCGCGCGAGGTGGCGGCGGGACGTCGCGGATGGTAGAGCCCCGACCATGCTCGAAGGCCTGCCTCCCCACCGCCCGACCCACGTGCTGCGCCTCCTCACCGACGAGGGCTCGGCGCGCGCGATGACCGACCTCCTCGGCGAGATGTTCGACCCGACGCAGACGGCGGTGGCCGCCTTCGAGGCGGAGGACGGCCGAACCTGGCGGCTCGAGGCCTATTTCGCCGACGCGCCCGACGAGGACATGATCCGCGACCTGATCCGCCCCGTGGTCGGCGCGCAGGCGGACGTCGCCACCTTCGAGACCATCGACCAGCAGGATTGGGTGCGCGCCTCGCTCGAGGGCCTGAAGCCGGTGCGGGCCGGCCGCTTCCTCGTCCATGGCAGCCACGACCGCGACACCGTCCGCGCCAACGACCTCGCCATCGAGATCGAGGCCGCGCTCGCCTTCGGCACGGGCCATCACGGCACCACCCTGGGCTGCCTCAAGGCCTTCGCGGACATCCTCAAGCGCGGGCGCCCGGCCCACGTGCTCGACGTCGGCACCGGCACCGGCATCCTGGCCTTCGCGGCGGCGAAATACCTGCACACGCCCGTCATCGCCGGCGACCTCGACCCGGAGGCGGTGACCACCGCGATCGGCAATGCCCGCCTGAACGGCCTCGGTCCGGTGCTCCGGCTCTACCAGGGGCCGGGGGTGCGCCACGCCCTCGCCGACCGGCCGCGCCGCTTCGACGTGGTCTTCGCCAACATCCTGGCGCGCCCCCTGAAGGGCCTGGCGCCCTCGCTGACGGCGGTGGTCGCCGACCACGGCGTGCTGATCCTGTCCGGCCTGATCGAGCGCGACGTGCCGGGCGTGCTCGCCACCTACCGGCACCGCGGCTTCCACCTCGCCCGGCACGGGCTGATCGAGGGCTGGGCGACGCTGGTTCTGAAGCGCGGCGGCGCGGCGCCGCGCCCGCGCCGGACGCGGTTGCGGCCCCTCTGAGCCCGGCGTAACCCTTGAGCGCCATGACCCGCGCCCGCTTCCAGACCTTCGACGATCCGAGCCACCGCCAGGGGGCCGCCCGCATCCGGGCCCTGCGCGAAGCCCTGCGCGCCGCCGGGCTCGACGGCTTCGTGGTGCCCCGCGCCGACGAGCACCAGTCCGAATACGTGCCGCCCCAGGCCGAGCGCCTGGCCTGGCTCACGGGCTTCACCGGCTCGGCCGGCACCGCCGTGATCCTGGCCGAGGCGGCCGCCCTCGTGGTCGACGGGCGCTACACCCTCCAGGCCCCGGCCCAGGTCGACACCGCGATCATCACCCCGGTGCCTCTGGCCGAGACCAGCGTGGCGGCCTGGATCGGCGCCCATCTCGGGCCCGGCCAGGTGCTGGCCTACGATCCCTGGCTGCACACCCCCGACGGCGTGGCGCGGATGGAGCGGGCGGCGGCCAAGGCCGGCGCGCGCCTGCAGGCGGTGGAGGCGAACCCCGTCGACGCGGTCTGGCCCGACCGGCCGGAGCCGCCGGCGGGAGCCGTCGTGGCCCATCCGCCGGAACTCGCCGGGGAATCCGCCGGGGACAAGCTCGCCCGCATCCGGGCGGCCCTGGCCGAGGCGGACGACGCCGCCCTGGTGATCTCCGATCCGCACAACCTCGCCTGGGCCTTCAACCTGCGCGGCGGCGACGTGGCCCACACGCCCCTGGCGCTGGGCTACGCGCTGGTGCCGCGCGCGGGCCGGGCCGCCCTCTACCTGACCTCGCCCAACCTGAGCCCGGAGTTGCGCGAGGCCCTGGCGCCGCTCGCCGACCTGCACCCGCGCGCCGCCTTCGCGGACGGCCTCGCGGCCCTGGCGGCGAACGGCGCGCGCCTGCGCCTCGACGCCGCCACCGCCGCCTACGCCCTCAAGCAGCGCGTCGAGGCCGCCGGCGGCGTCGCCGATCTCGGACCCGATCCGATCACCGCCATGAAGGCGGTCAAGAACCCGGCCGAGATCGCCGGCACCCGCGCCGCCCATTTTCGCGATGGCCTCGCGGTCACCCGCTTCCTCGCCTGGCTCGATGCCCAGGGCGAGACGCTGACCGAGATCGCCGCCGTGGAAGCCCTGGAGGATTTCCGGGCCGAGGGCGGCCTGCTGCGCGACGTGTCGTTCCCGACGATCTCGGGCAGCGGCGCCAACGGCGCCATCGTCCACTACCGGGTCAGCCGGGACACCGACCGGCGGATTCTTCCCGGCGAGCTGTTCCTGGTGGATTCCGGGGCGCAATACGCCGACGGCACCACCGACATCACCCGCACGGTGGCGATCGGCACGCCCTCCGAGGCGATGCGCGACCATTTCACCCGCGTGCTCCGGGGCCATATCGGCATCGCCCGGGCGGTGTTCCCGAAGGGCACCACGGGGGCGCAGATCGATGCCTTCGCCCGCCTGCCGCTCTGGGAGGCCGGCCTCGACTTCGACCACGGCACCGGCCACGGCGTCGGCTCCTTCCTGTCGGTGCACGAGGGGCCGCAGCGCATCGCCAAGACCGGGACGGTCGCCCTCGAGCCCGGCATGATCCTCTCGAACGAGCCGGGCTACTACAGGCCCGGCGCCTACGGCATCCGCCTGGAGAACCTCGTCCTCGTCGAGGCCCGCGCGGTGCCCGGCGGCGAGCGCCCGATGCTCGGCTTCGAGACCCTGACCCTCGCCCCCTTCGACCGCCGCCTGATCCGCCCCGACCTCCTGAGCCCGGAGGAGATGGCCTGGATCGACGCCTACCATGCCCGCGTGCGGGAGGCCCTGGGGCCGGACCTCGACGCCGCGACGCGGGCCTGGCTCGAGGAGGCGACCCGGCCGATGGTGGCGGCGGTCTGACCCGGCGGCCGGAGCGCCGCACGGCTCTTGCGACCATCCTGCGCCTACCGGAGACGGGCAAAGGCGGGGACAAGGGATCTCGCGGCCAAGGGATCTCGCGGCATCGGGATTTTGCCCGTGTGCCGAACGGACGTAATCTCGCCGCCTCCGTCACCGAACAGGTCCCGATGATCCGGCTTCTCGCCCTGGCGCTCGCGCTGCTCGGCCTCGCCCTGACGCCCGCCTCCGCCCAGGGGCTCAAGATGCCGGCCGACCTCGTCAAGGCGAGCCTCGTCGGGGAGCCCTCCGCGATCCGGCCCGGCGAGCCCTTCACGGTCGCCATCCGCCTGGTGATGCGGCCGCACTGGCACGTCTACTGGCGCAATCCCGGCGATTCCGGCCTCGCCCCGGAGGTCGCCTGGACGCTGCCGGCCGGATTCACGGCGGGGCCGATCCAGTGGCCGGTCCCGAGCCGCATCCCCGTCTCGCACCTGATGAATTTCGGCTACGAGGGCGAGGCCGTCCTCCTCGCCGAGGTGACCCCGCCGGACACGCTCGCGGCGGCCAGGCCGGTGATGCTCCAGGCCAAGCTGACCTACCTCGTCTGCGAGCGCGAATGCGTGCCGGGCTCGGCCGAGCTGCGCCTGACCCTGCCGGTGGCGCAGGGCGGCACCAGCCCGGGGGTCGCGCCCGGCGCGCTGATGCTGTTCGAGGCCGCCCGCGCGGCCCTGCCGGTGCCCGCCCCCTGGCCTGTGCGCTACGGCGCCGAGAACGGGCGCCTGCAGGTGCATCTCGCCACGCCCCCGGGGCTCGCGGCCTCCTCCGTCGCCTACTTCCCCTATGCGGAGACCGCCATCGAGAACGCCGCGGCCCAGGAGGCGCGCAGCGACGCGGACGGGCTGCACCTCGACCTCGCCCGGGGCGACACCACCGAGGCGGCGCCCGCGACCCTGCCGGGGGTGCTCGCCTTCGACGAGGCGACGCCGGACGGACCCGTGCGCCGCGCCTACGCGGTCGGCGAGGCCCCGGTCCCGGGCAGCTCCGCCAGCGCCGCCCTGGCCTCCGCCGCCGCGCCGACCCCGGGACCGGTCCGGGCTCCGGACGAGAGCCTGACCCTGTGGAGCGCGGCCGGCCTCGCCTTCCTGGGCGGCCTCCTCCTCAACCTGATGCCCTGCGTCTTTCCCGTCCTGTCGATCAAGGTGCTCGGCCTGGTGTCGCATTCCGGCGAGCCGGCGGGGCGCGTCCGGCTGCACGGGCTCGCCTACACGGCCGGCGTGCTCGCGTCCTTCCTGGCCCTCGCCGGCCTGCTCATCGCCCTGAAGGGGGCGGGCGCCGGCATCGGCTGGGGCTTCCAGCTGCAATCGCCCCTCGTGGTGGCGGGCCTCGCCTATCTGCTGTTCGCCATGGGGCTCAGCCTGTCGGGCGTCGTGCATCTGGGCGCCGGCATCGCGGGACTCGGCGACGGGCTGACCCGGCGGGCGGGCCTGGAGGGCTCGTTCTTCACCGGCGTGCTCGCCACCGTGGTGGCCACCCCCTGCACCGCCCCCTTCATGGGCTCGGCGGTGGGCTTCGCCCTGACGCAGGATGCGGCCGTGAGCCTCGCCGTCTTCGCGAGCCTCGGCCTCGGCCTCGCCCTGCCCTTCCTCGTGCTGACCGTCTGGCCCGCGGCCCTGCGGCGCCTGCCCCGGCCCGGCGCCTGGATGGACACCCTCAAGGGCGCGCTGGCCTTCCCGATCTACGCCACCGTGGCCTGGCTGGTCTGGGTCCTGTCGCAGCAGGTCGGCTCGGCCGGGCTCCTCGCCGCCCTGGTCGGCCTCGTGCTGGTCGGCCTCGCCGCCTGGGCCTGGGAACGCGGGCACGGGGCCGGTCCGGCCGGCACCTGGATCGCGCGCGGCACCGCCGCGGCGGCCCTCGCGGCGCTCGCCGTCCTCACCCTCGGCCTCGACCGGGACCGGGCCGGGGCCGAGACCGCACAGGCCGGGGCCGGCGCCTTCACCCAGGCGCGCCTCGACGGGCTCCTGGCCGAGGGCAAGCCGGTCTTCGTGAACATGACGGCGGCCTGGTGCATCACCTGCCAGGTCAACGAGCGCGCGGCCCTGCGCTCCGAGGCGGTCCAGGCCGGCCTGAAGGCCCGCGGCATCACCTATCTCAAGGGCGACTGGACCAACCAGAACCCCGAGATTACCCGCCTGCTGGAGCGCCATGGCCGCAGCGGCGTGCCGCTCTACCTCCTCTATACCGGGTCCGGCGAACCGGCGGTCCTGCCCCAGATCCTCACCCCCGGCCTCGTGCTGGAGGCCCTGCAGGCGGTGCCCCTGGCGGCCACGGACCGGAGTGCAGCCCTGACCACGGAGCGATAGCCGATGCCCCGGACCCGCCGTCTCCTCCTCGCCGCCGGCCTCGCGGCGCTCCTCGCGGGCCCCGCCCTGGCCGCCGGCCCGCAGGTGGGCCAGCCCGCGCCGGCCTTCAGCGCCCAGGCCTCCGACGGCCGCACGGTCCGGCTCTCGGACTATGCCGGCAAAACGGTGGTCCTCGAATGGACCAACCACGACTGCCCCTTCGTGATGAAGCATTACGGCGCGCACGCCATGCAGGCGCTGCAGAAGAAGTGGACCGGCCAGGGCGTGGTCTGGCTCAGCGTGATCTCCTCGGCGCCGGGCGAGCAGGGCGCCGTCGACGGGGCGGAGGCCGACCGCCTGACGAAGACCCGCGACGCCGCGCCCAGCGCCGTGCTCCTCGACCCGACCGGGACCCTCGGCCGGGCCTACGACGCCAAGACCACCCCGCACATGTTCGTCGTCACCCCGGACGGCACCCTCGCCTACCAGGGCGGCATCGACGACAAGCCCTCGGCCGATCCGGCCGACCTCAAGACGGCCCGCAACCACGTCGACGCGGCCCTGACCGAGCTCGCCGCCGGCAAGCCGGTCTCGGTGCGCTCGGCCAGACCCTATGGCTGCACGGTCAAGTACGCCTCGTAATCCTTTTCCTTGACAGGAAAACATCCCTGCCGCAGCACGGCGCGATGAGCACCGATGCCGCGCCGCGCTGGACCGTCTTCCGCAACGGCGATTTCCGCCTGTTCGGCACGGCCCGCTTCCTGACCGGCCTCGCCTTCCAGATGCAGGCGGTGGCGGTGGGGTGGTTCGTCTACGACATCACCCGTTCGGCCCTCGCCCTCGGCCTCGTGGGCCTGGCGAGCTTCCTGCCGGCCCTGCTCTCGGCCCTGGTGACGGGCCACGTCGCCGACACCTACGACCGGCGCCTCGTGGCGGCCCTGGCCTACGCGATCCTGGCGCTGGCGGATTTCGGGCTGCTCCTCGCGGCCCATTTCGGCACCACGACCCTGTGGCCGATCTACGGGCTCGTCGTCGTGATCGGCACCGGCCGCGCCTTCGCCAACCCGGCCCTGCAGGCCCTGCTGCCGACCCTGGTGCCGCGCTCCCTGTTCGGCTCGGCCATCGCCTGGAACGCCTCGCTCTGGCAGAGCGCCTCGATCCTGGGCCCGGCCACCGGCGGCTTCCTCTACGCCCTCGGGCCGGCGGTGGTCTTCGGCGCGGCCGCCGCGAGCTTCGCGCTGGCCAGCGCCCTCATCCTGGCGATCCGGTTCCGGCCCGCCCTCCTCGCCGAGCGGCCGCCCGTGACCTGGGAGACCCTCTCGGCCGGCCTGACCTATATCCGCACGCATCCGGTGGTGCTCGGCGCCATCAGCCTCGACCTCGTGGCAGTGCTGCTCGGCGGGGCCACCGCCCTGCTGCCGATCTTCGCCGCGGAGGTGCTGCATGTCGGCCCCCTCGGCCTCGGCATCCTGCGCAGCATGCCAGCGGCCGGGGCGGTCCTCACCGCCATCGCGCTGGCCTACCGGCCGCTGCAGCGCCATGCGGGCCTGCGCATGCTCCAGGCCGTGGGCCTCTTCGGCCTCGCCACGGTGGGCTTCGGGCTCTCGACCTCCCTGCCCCTCTCCATGGCCTGCCTGTTCGTCACGGGAGCGGCCGACATGATCAGCGTGTTCGTGCGCCAGACCTTCGTGCAGGGCGAGACGCCCGACGCCATGCGCGGCCGGGTCTCGGCGGTGAACTCGGTCTTCATCGGCGCCTCGAACGAGCTCGGCGAGTTCGAATCCGGCACCCTCGCGGCCCTGATCGGCGCCGTCCCGGCCGTGGTGGCCGGCGGCCTCGCCACCCTGCTGGTCGCGGCCCTGTGGGGCCGGGTGTTTCCCGCGCTGCGGGCACGGGACCGGCTCGTCCCGGCGGAGTGAAGCCCTCCGCCGACCGACCGACCCGGCGACCGGGATAAACCGAGTGATCTCAATCGCTTCATCGGCCGAAACGTGCCATTATCCCTCGGCGGGCAGATCCCGGTCTCCTGAGGGATAAAACGATGTTCTTCAGTGATTTGAGCGAAGACCAAGCGCGTCAGACGATCGATGTCGAGCAGGTCTTCGCGGGCTACGACGACGCGCGGGAGGTGCTGGAGCGCCGCTTCTCGGGCGCCATGTCCTGGAAGACGGTCGCGGGCCGCGACTACCTCTATCGCAAGCGCGGAGAGATCTGGAAGTCGCTCGGACCGCGGACGCCCGAGACGGAGGCGGTCGCCCGCCAGTTCCACGAGGGACGGGCGGATCTCGAGCGACGGGTGGCGGCCCTGGCCGGGCGCCTCGACGCGATGGCCCCCGTCAACCGCGCCCTGAAGCTCGGTCGCCTGCCGGTGATCGCCGGCCGCATCCTGCGCGCGCTGCGCGGCGCGAAGCTGATCGGGAGCGGCGTCGAGGTGGTCGGCACGAACGCCCTCTATGCCTACGAGCGTCTGGCGGCGGTGCAGATCGCCGGCGCCCATCTGGCGACCGCCGATGTCGACCTGCTGTTCGATGCGCGCCGCTCGCTCCGGCTCCTGACGCAGGAGGTCTCGGCGACGGGCCTCGTGGGCCTGCTGCGCAGGGTCGACCGCTCGTTCACGGTGATGGGAAAGGGCGGCTTCCGGGCCGTCAACCGCGACGGCTACATGGTGGACCTGATCATGCCGGCCGCGAAGGACCGGATGACCCGACCGCCGAGGAGCCGCATCGGCTCGGACGGCACGGATCTCGAAGCCGTGGAGATCGAGGGGCTGGCCTGGCTGGTGAACAGCCCGAAGGTGCATGCGACCGTCCTCGACGCACGCGGCTATCCGCTCACGATGGTCGCCCCGGACCCGCGCGCCTTCGCCCTGCACAAGCTGTGGCTCGCGGCGCGCGCGGATCGCGATCCCCTCAAGCAGAGGCGCGACCGGGCGCAGGCCGACCTCGTCGCCGCCCTGGTCGCCGGCCGCCTACCGCATCTGCGGTTCGACGATCCGGCCCTGGGCGCCCTGCCCCGGGGGGGGGGGGGCGCGCTTCGCGCCCAGGCCGGGTCGCTGGTCCCGCCCCCCGCCGAGCCGGCGGCCCGGCTGGAGCCGGACTGGTAGCCGTCCGCGCTACTTCCCCGACAGCAGCGGCGACCAGGTCGGGTCCGAGGCGTAGGAGGGGGTCGGCACCGGCTGCTCGACCTTGCCGGTGATGTCGACCATGTAGAGCTTGCCGCCGCCCTGGCCGCCCGGATCGCGGAAGAACAGCACGTACTGGCCGTTCGGCGCGAAGGTCGGGCCCTCGTTGTGGAAGCCTTCCGTGAGCACGCGCTCGCCCGAGCCGTCCGGCTTCATCACGCAGATGGCAAAGCCCCCCTTGCGCTGGCGGGTGAAGGCGATGAGGTCGCCGCGCGGCGACCAGGCCGGCTGCGAGGCCGAGCCCTCGCCGAAGGAGAGGCGGGTGGGCGTGCCCCCCGAGGCGCTCATCACGTAGATCTGCTGCGAGCCGCCGCGGTCGGATTCGAACACGATCTGGCTGCCGTCCGGCGAGTAGGTCGGCGAGGTGTCGATGGCGTTGCCGTTGGTGATCGGGGTCTGGGCCTTCGAGGCCAGGTCCATGACCACGATGTCGGCGTTGCCGCCCTGCTGCACGCTCATCACGAGGCGGCGGCCGTCCGGCGAGAAGCGCGGGCTGGTGCTCATCGAATCGGCCTTGCCGAGCGCCTGCCGGCTGCCGGTCTCCAGGTTGATGACCTGGATGCGCGGCTGCTGGCCGGTGGTCTGGGTCATGAAGGCGATGTCCTGGGTCGCCGGGGAGTAGCGCGGCGCCACGACGGCGTTCTCGCCGTTCGTGAGCGCCCGCACGTTGGCGCCGTCCTGGTCCATCACCATCAGGCGCTTGCGCCGGTTCTCCTTGGAGCCGGACTCGTCCACGAAGGCGATGCGGCTGTCGAACCAGGGCCCGAGGCCGGTGATCTTGGTGTAGACCGCGTCCGAGATCAGGTGGCCGGTGCGGCGCGCATTGGCCGGGTCAGTGCCGTATTGCTGGCCCGTCATCTGCTGGCCCGAGGTCACGTCCCAGAGGCGGAACTCGACCTTGAGCTTGCCCGAGGCGTCGCGCGCGACGCGGCCGGTGATCAGGGCCTGGACGCCGGCCGCCCGCCACTTCTCGAAGCCCGGCACCGAATCGAAGCCCGGCGCCTCGGGAAACTTCGCCTTCTCCACGGGGGTGAAGTAGCCCGAGCGCCGTAGGTTGTTCGTCACCACGCTGGAGACGAGGAGCCCCAGGCTCGGATCGCCGGAGAAATCCGTGACCGCGATCGGCATCGGCTGGAACGAGCCGCCGCCGATGCGCAGGTTGAGCTGCGCCGCCGCCGGCGTCAGCCCGAACAGGACGAGGGCCAGGAGCGCGAGGAGCGACGTCAGGCCCTTGGACACGGGGCTCTCGGGAAGACTGCGATGCATGATCGATTCCGTGGTCGTGGGCATGCGAGGATCGGGGATGGGTCCGCAAGGTACGCGCGGGCGGGACGGCCCCGCCGCACGCCGCGGGAGCCGGGTCGCCGCCCCGGGCCGCAGGCAGGTGCTGCCGGGACGGGGCCGCCGCATCACGCCCGCGAGAACTCGAACTCCGCGTTGATGGCTTTCCAGTCGTTGTAATACGGCGCGTACTGGGCCGGGATCTTGTAGGGCGCGCAGCGGCGCACCGCCCGCTGGGCCGCCTCGGCGATGGAGCGATCCACCGCGTTCGCACCGCCGCGCATGATCCGGGGCTCGGAGGTGAGCGTGCCGTCCGGGTTCAGTCGGATGTCGAGCATCGGCAGGACCACGCCCTGGGTCGCGCCCGGAGGCGCCACGTAGCAGCGCTCGATCTGCTGCTGCAGCATCCCCACCAGGGCATCCCGCAGGGAGGGCGAGAGGCGCTGGGCATTGCCGGAGGCCGCCCCCAGGGAGGCGGTGCGCTGGACCTCGCGCCCGGTGGCGCCGGTGGATTGCGACGGCGCCTTCGAGGCGAGCAGCGAGCGGATGTCGCCCGCGCTGAACTTGTCGGCGAGCTCGGCCTGCTTCTTGGCCTTGGCCTCCGCGTCGGCCTTCGCCTTGGCATCCGCCATCGCCTTAGCCTTCGCCTTGGCGGCCGCGTCGGCCTTGGCCTTGGCCGCGGCTTCCGCCTTGGCTTCGGCCTCCGCCTCGGCCTTCGCCTCGGCCAGCTCCTTCTGACGCTCCGCGTCCGCCTTGGCCTTCGCCTCCGCCACGGCCTTCGCCTTGGCTTCCGCCTCCTTCTCCGCCTTGGCTTCCGCTTCCTTCTCGGCCTTGGCCTGCGCGTCGGCCTTCGCCTTGGCCTCCGCCTTCGCCCTGGCGGCGGCAGCGGCCTTCGCGGCCTCCGCCTTGGCGGCGGCCTCGGCCTTGGCCTCCGCCTCGGCTTCCTGCTTCTCGATCAATTCGGCGAGCTGCTCGCGCTTGACCGCCTCGGCCTTCGCCTTGGCGGCGGCCGCGGCCTTGGCTTCCGCGGCGGCGGCCTTCGCCTCGGCCGCAGCGGCGGCCTTCGCCTCGGCGGCGGCAGCGGCCTTGGCAGCCTCGGCCTTGGCCGCCTTGGCCGCTTCCGCCTTTGCGGCCTCCCTGGCAGCCTCCTTGGCGGCTTCCTTGGCCGCCTCGGCCTTGGCGTCCTGCGGGTCGGGCTCGCTGGAGCGCAGCGGCATCTCCTCGGCGCTCGCCACCTTCATGTCGGCCGGGCGCTTCGGGGGCGCCGGGGCATCCACCTTGGCGTTCTCGGGCTCGCGCTCCTCGAACTTCTCGGCGACGCGGTCGGCGCGCGGCTTGGCGTTGGGCTGCGGCGCGTCGGCGTTGCGCTCGCCCTTGGTCAACTCCGAATATTGCTGCTCGGTCATCACCTCGACGGGCACGCCCTCCTGCGCGTCCGGCAGGGCGGGGGCCGCCACCGAGAGCAGGGCGACCGTCAGCAGGCCGACATGCGTCGCCGCCGAGACCCAGACGCCCGGTTCACTGCGCTTGAAGGGAATTCGCACCGCCGGGGCCCGCTACTTCTGGTCCGGCTCGGTGACCAGGGCGACCTTCTTGAAGCCGCCGCCGGTCACGATCGCCATCACCTGGGCGACGCGGCCGTAATCGACCCGCTTGTCGCCGCGCACGAACACCCGCTCCTCGAAGCCGGCCTTCGCGCTCTCGGTGAGCTTCGGCACGATGGTGTCGTCGGACAGTTCGCTCTCGCCGAGGAAGACCTGGCCCGACTGGCGGATCGACAGGGTCACGGGCTTGGTGTCGGAGTTCAGCGGGCTCGCCTTCGATTGCGGCAGGTCGAGGGGCACGCCCACCGTCATCATCGGCGCCGCGACCATGAAGACGATCAGCAGCACGAGCACGACGTCGATGAACGGCGTCATGTTGATCTCGTTGATGGCCGCGTGCCGGCGTCCCCGCCGGCGCCGTCCGCCACCACCCTGCGCTGCTCCGTGGGCCATGCCCATGATCGTTCCTCGGGTGTGGGAGTGGGGTCAGGCGACGAGCGAGAGACGCTCGTCGATCTGCCGCGACAGGATGGCGGAGAACTCGTCGGCGAAACCCTCGAGGCGCGACTGGTTCTTGGCCACGGTCGATTGCAGCTTGTTGTAGGCGAGCACGGCGGGAATCGCCGCGAACAACCCGATGGCGGTGGCGAACAGCGCCTCGGCGATGCCCGGGGCCACCACCGCCAGCGAGGTGTTCTTGGAGGCCGCGATCGAGGTGAAGGCGGTCATGATGCCCCAGACCGTACCGAACAGGCCGATATAGGGGCCGGCCGAGCCGATGGAGGCGAGGAAGAGCAGGCGGGATTCGAGGCGCTCGACCTCGCGCTGGATCGTCACGTCCAGCACCTTGTCGATGCGCTGGGACAGGCTCTGGATCTGGCGGCCCGAGCCCTCGAAGGAGCGCTTCCACTCCCGCATGGCGGCCACGAACAGGGCGCCCTGCCCCACCGGCTGCCGGTCGTTGAACGAGCGGTAGAGTTCCTCCAGCGAGCGGCCGGACCAGAAGGCCTCCTCGAAGGCGTCCATCTCGGCCTTGGTGCGGCGGAACAGCAGGGTCTTGTCGACGATGATCGACCAGCACCAGATCGAGGCGCCGATCAGCCCGAGCATCACGACCTTGACGACGAAGTGGGCCTGCAGGAACAGCCCGAGCAGCGTCATGTCGGGGGCCGGCATCGCCTGCATGGCATCGGCTGGGTTCATGACGTGATCCTCGAAAAACCCCGCGCGGAGCCGTCACGGAACCGGTGGTCCGTCTTGCGCGCTTCAACCGGAACCTTGAGCGATTTCAAGGCTCAATGGCCCGCGAATCTGTCGAAAGTATGGGCCGGCCTTGTGCATCGCACGCATCCGTCTCCCGCGCAGTTAAGCGCGCGGCAGGGTTAACATTCCCTTGCGGATTCCGTCCTGGCCCCCCGCCGATCCGGCTTCGGGCGATCCGCACCGGCTTCCCAGAGCCCGGCGCCCGGCGCCCGGCGCCCGGCGCCCCCGCATCCGTCCGGGCAGTACCGGTGTCGAGCCCCCCGTGTGACCAAGTGCAGCCAAACTAAGCGCAGATGGTCCAATTTCTCTTTAACGATTCTTTAATCATAAATGATGATCATCATACACGTCTGTAATGGCCTTTGTCGCCACACGAAAGACAAACCCGATGAAAAGTCACCTCTCCATGTTGTCGGCCCTGCGCCGGGCACCTGACGAGATTCAACCCGGGATCGTGCCGCAGACCGACATGGAGGCCGTGATCAATGCGTTGCCGGTCAACGTTCTCGTCCTCGATCCCGTCAGCGCCAACATCACGTATGCCAACGCGCGCAGCATCGAGACCATGCACGCACTCCGGCAGTACCTGCCGCGGGAGGTGAACCCGGATCGGATGGTGGGGACATCGATGGATGTCTTCCACAAGAACCCCCATCACCAGCGCAGTATCGTGGCCGATCCGTCGCGCCTGCCCTGGCGCACCAAGATCCGGCTCGGCCCCAAGACCCTCGACCTGCATGTCTCGGCCGTGATGTCCGAGGGCCGCTACATCGCCGCCGTGCTGTCCTGGGCGGACGTCACGCCCTTCACCGACGCGATCTCGGCCTTCGACACGGCCATCCAAACAGCCCTCGACGCGGCCGGCGGCGCGACGAACACCATGCGCGACTCGGCCAACCTCGTTCTGGAGAAAACCGGCGAGACCTCGGAGGCCGCCGCGACCGCATCGACCGGCGCCATCGGCACCTCCGCCAACGTCCGGGCGGTGGCCCGGGCCGTCGAGGAATTGAATTCCGCCAACGCGGAGATCACGCAGCAGATGAACCGCTCCCGCGCGGTCACCGGCGAGGCGGTGGAGGAAGCCCGCCAGGCGGTCGCGAGCGTGCGGGCCCTCAGCGAGATTTCGAACCATATCGGCCAGGTGGTGGGGATGATCGGCCAGATCGCCAGCCAGACCAACCTGCTGGCGCTGAACGCCACCATCGAGGCGGCCCGGGCCGGCCCGGCCGGGCGCGGCTTCGCCGTGGTCGCGAGCGAGGTCAAGGAACTCGCGGCCCAGACCGCGCGGGCGACGGACGACGTCTCGCGCCAGGTCGCGACGATCCAGACCGCGACGACCGCCACGGCCTCCACCATCGAACGCATCGCCGGCATCATCGCCCGCATCGACGAGGGCGCGATCTCGGTGGGCTCCGCTGTCGAGGAGCAATCGGCGACCTCCACGGAGATTCGCCGCAGCGTCGACGAGGCCTCGGGCCGGACCGAGACGGTCAGTTCCAGCGTGGCGGCGGTGGCGATGAGCGCCACGGATTCCGCCTCCTCGGCTCAGAGCATGCTGCGCGCCACCGCCGACCTCAATCGCGAGATCGACGCCGTGGCGGCGGCGGTGAAGCTCTTCCTCGGGGAAGTCCGCAAGATCTGAGGATCCGATGACGCGCGGGTCCCCGCGGTGCCCCGCCTCGGCATCGCGCGGGCCGTCAGGGGCCCGGGTCGGGCGGGGCATCGCGCCGGTCCGGCGCGAGGGCGAGGCGCAGGCTGTCGGGCAGGCGGATCGCGCGGCCGTCGCGCACGCAGGCCACCACGACCTCGGCCTTGACCAGGAGGTCAGCCCCGCGCCGGACCTCCTGAGCGAGGTTCATCGAGGCCCCCTTCATGGCGGCGGTCCAGGTCCGGATGTCGAGGAGGTCGTCCATCCGCGCCGGCCGGACGTAGTCGATCACCATCCGGCGCACGACGAAGTGCAGTCCGGCCGCGTCGCGGTGCAGGTCCGACTGGTCGCCGGCCAGCCCCCGCAGCAGCTCGGTGCGCCCGCGCTCCATGAACCGCAGGTAGCTGGCGTGGTAGACGAACCCCGAAAAGTCCGTGTCCTCGTAATAGACGCGCACCGGCAGGGTGTGGATGCCGGCGGGTTCGGTTTCGCTCACGGTGAACCTCCCTTGGGCGGGATGGCGGCGGGGCGCGTCATGCCTCCGGATCGTCCTGGCCGCCGAACAGGCCGAACTGCCCCCCGCCCGACTCGCGCCGGGGCTCGGGAAAGCCCATGTGGCGGAAGGCGTGGGGGGTGAGCATGCGCCCGCGCGGGGTGCGCTGCACGAAGCCCTTCTGGATCAGGAACGGCTCGATGATGTCCTCGATGGCGTCGCGGGGCTCCGAGAGCGCCGCCGCGATGGTCTCGATCCCGACCGGGCCGCCGTTGAAGGAACTCGCGATCATCGTCAGGTACTTGCGGTCCATCACGTCGAGGCCGGCCGGATCGACGTCGAGGAGCTGCAGCGCCCGGTCGGCGATGGCGCGGGTCACGGTCGGCGCGTCGGCCACGATGGCGAAGTCGCGCACCCGGCGCAGCAGGCGCCCGGCGATGCGGGGCGTGCCGCGGGCGCGCTTGGCGATCTCGTTGGCGCCCTCCGGCGACATGCCGAGGCCGAGGACGCGCGCGCCGCGGCTGACGATGAGCTCGAGCTCGTCGACGTCGTAGAATTCGAGCCGGATCGGGATGCCGAAGCGGTCGCGCAGGGGCGTGGTCAGCAGGCCGGCGCGGGTGGTGGCGCCCACCAGGGTGAACTTCGGCAGTTCGATCTTGACCGAGCGGGCGGCCGGCCCCTCGCCGATGATGAGGTCGAGCTGGTAATCCTCCATGGCCGGATAGAGGATCTCCTCCACCGCCGGGTTGAGCCGATGGATCTCGTCGATGAAGAGCACGTCGCGCTCTTCCAGGTTCGTCAGCTGAGCGGCGAGGTCGCCCGCCTTGGCGATGACCGGGCCGGAGGTGGAGCGGAAGTTCACCCCGAGCTCGCGGGCGACGATCTGCGCCAGGGTCGTCTTGCCGAGGCCGGGGGGCCCGACGAACAGCACGTGGTCGAGGGCCGAGCCGGTCTTCCTGGCCGATTCGATGAAGATGCTCATGTTGGCGCGCGCCGCCCGCTGCCCGATGAACTCGGACAGGCTCAAGGGCCGGATCGACTGCTCCAGGTCGTCCTCGCGCCGCTCGGGCGTGAGGAGCGATTCGGGAAGCGGCTGGAGGGTCGGCGATTTGGGCGCCGATGCCTTCGAGGCGGGTCTCGCAGGTTTGCTCACACGGATTCTCGGTGGGGGCCGGGGCCAGCGTCCATCATCTGTTCTCGTGGCGGATGTCGCACAACGGCGCCGTTCGCGCTACATTCCCCTCGCGGCGCAGGGCGTGTGGGGCGCTGGTTCGTCGCAGCCGGAGAGCTTCCCGTGGGCGGTGCATCGCACGAATTCGAATGGATGGCTCTCGACGATTTCGAGGAGTTGCTGGCCGACAAGCCCCGGAACGAGCGCTGGGAACTGATCGGCGGGCGCGTGGTCCGGATGATGGTCGGCGCGCGCTGGGAGCATGCGCGGATCGTCCAGAACATCGCGCGGCGCCTGGGAAACCAGTTCGACGCGGCGGGCGGCACCTGCCAGGTCTTCACGGAAACCTTCTTCATGAAGAGCCGCGCCCTGGAGGCGGCCATGCTGCCGGACGTGTTCGTGGTCTGCGGCGACATCGAGCCGGGGGCGACCTCGGTCGACAACCCCCGCGTGCTGTTCGAGGTCCTTTCCCCGGGCACGGAAGCCCGGGACCGCTTCGAAAAGTGGCAGGTCTATCAGCGGCTGCCCGCGCTTCAGCATTACGTGCTGGTCGCCCGGGATCGCGCGCACCTGGAAGTCTACGATCGGGTGGACGGCGTCTGGCGGGGCTTCCGGGTGATCGAGGGGCTCGACGCCACGCTCGACCTGCCGGCGATCGGCGTCACCCTGCCCCTGCGCGAGATCTATCAGCGGGTCCTGGCGGACTGAGCGCCCGGCGCGCGCGCCCGG
>NZ_JBYSXL010000009.1:0-12326 GCF_058782155.1 Methylobacterium sp. FW306-05-D | reverse complement strand
AGTAGCAACCGGACCGCGCCGGGCTCGCGAGCCCGGCGCGGTCCGGTTGCTACTCGGCTTCGGGAGCGATCGGCTCCAGGCCGCCGATATGCTTCTGGGCGTAGAGCGGCAGGCCGATCTGGCCGATCAGCTCCAGCTGCGTCTCGAGGAAGTCGATATGGCCCTCCTCGTCCTCGGCCAGGTCCTCGAACAGGCGCTTCGACACCCGGTCGTTGATCGAATCACAGTACTTGGCCGCCTCGAGATAGAGCGCGCGCGCCTCGTTCTCGGCGGCGAGATCGCACTCGATGATCTCCTGGACGTTCTGGCCGATCCGCAGGGGATCGAGTTCCTGCAGGTTGGGGAAGCCGTCGAGGAACAAGATCCGGTCGACGAACCGGTCCGCGTGGTTCATCTCTTCGATGGATTCCTTGCGCCAGAACTTGGCGAGTTCGATGTAACCCCAGTCATTGAGCATGCGGAAATGGAGCCAGTACTGGCTGACCGCCGTGAGCTCGCTGCGCAGTCCCCGATTGAGGTACTCGACGACCTTCGCATCACCCTTCATCCGCCCAATCTCCCTTAAGGCACGTTCTGCCGGAGGGGAGCTTCAGCACCCGGAATGGGCGCTCAGGCGGCGATCCCCTCCTCCGCAGTCTGGACCTTGACCAAACTACAGGAGCTCGCGCAAGTCGCCGTGCACGCATGCGCGGCCTCATCGAGGGCGTTTTCGAGGGCGTTCTGCAGGATGCCGCGGATGGTGCGGGCGCAGCGCCCGCATTTCGGGCTGCATCCGAGGCAGGCCTGGACCTGCGCCGGCGTGCGCGGACAATCCGGGCCGCGATGCAGGCAGGCGCGCACCGCGCGATCGGACAGGACGTTGCAGGAACAGACGATCATGCGGGACCGTGACTCGTGCGTGGCTCGTGCCGTGGGATGAGGCCGCCGGATGGGGTTCCACCCGGCCACTTCGTCGAATCTGAGGCGGTAGCGATGCCGAAGCGCAAAAGATCAGCCCGGACATCGCATTGCCGACTAGATTAGAACAATTGAAAACTGCTTTACTTTCAGTAGGTTAGCGGCATTCCTCCCAACTGGCAACCGGGTGCGCGAGGATCAGGGGCGCAATCGCGTCGCGCACGAGGGATCGCGGCCGCCCTCAGCGCGCGAGTTCGCGCAATCCGAGCCGGATCAGGGTCTTGGCCTCGGCGCCCTCGCCCGCGTTCTTGAGGGCCTCGGCGATGGCGGCCGAGGCCTGAACGGGGGCGTAGCCGAGATTGACCAGGGCGGAGATGGCGTCGGCGACGGGCTGCGGCGCGGTGCGGGCCTCGACCGCGCCGGAGAGCGCGATCACCGCGGGGTCGATGGGCGCGAAGGCCGGGGCCTTGTCCTTGAGTTCCGCCACGAGGCGCGCCGCGAGGCGCGGTCCGACGCCGGGCGCCCGCGCCACCGCGCCCTTGTCGCCCATGGCGATGGCCGAGGCGAGGGCCCCGGGCTCGAGCACCGAGAGCAGGCCGAGGGCGACCTTGCTGCCCACCCCCTGCACGGTCTGGAGCAGGCGGAACCACTCGCGCTCGGCATCCGAGCGGAAGCCGTAGAGCCGGATCATGTCCTCGCGGACATGGGTCTCGATGGCGAGGTCCGCCGCCTCGCCGATGCCGGGCAGGCGCTGCAGCGTCCGGGCGGAGCAATGGACCACGTAGCCGACGCCCTGCACGTCGAGGATCACGAAATCCTCGCCATAGGAATCCACCACGCCCTTCAGCTTGCCGATCATCGCCGCGCCCATCCCTCGTGCCGCCGGATGCCCATCCGTGGGCGGATTGCCTACAGGGGGTCGGGCGCGAGCGCCATGCGCCCCGTCGCGACACCGCCCGACGCCGCGGCCGGCACCGCGGCCGGCGCCGGTGCCGCCTTGAGGCCGCGCGGCGTTCGTGAAATCAAAGGTCCCCTGCCCGACACACACACGGATGACCGCCTCGATGCGCCAGACCGCGCTGCTCCTCGCCTTCGGGCTCCTGCTCACCGCCGGCCCGCTCGCGGCGGCGGAGACCCCGGCCGCCGCGCCGCCCGCCGCGCCCTCCAGCGACCCGACGCAGGTGCGCCCGGGCGCCTACGTCCTCGATTCCGCCCACGGCAAGATCACCTGGTCGGTCAGCCATCTCGGCTTCTCGACCTATTACGGGCAGATCACCGACGTGACCGCGCAGGCGGTGCTCGACCCGAAGGAGCCGGCGAAATCCACCCTCACGGTCACCATCGGCACCGACAGCGTCAACGGGCTGAACGACCGACTCAACCAGCACCTGAAGTCGCCCGACTTCTTCGACACCGCGAAGTTTCCCAAGGCCACCTTCACGGCGACCGGCATCGAGCCGACGAGCCCGACCACCGCGCGCGTCAGCGGCGACCTCACCCTCAAGGGCGTCACGAAGCCGGTCGCCTTCGACGCCACCTTCAACCAGGCCGGGATCAACCCGGTGAACAAGGCCTACACGGTCGGCTTCGACGGGCGCGCGGTGATCAAGCGCTCGGATTTCGGCATCAGCGCCTTCCTGCCGCTCCTGGGCGACGACGTCTCCCTGCGGCTCGAAGGCGAGTTCACGGCCGTGGAGTGAGGCCGCGCTCCGGCGCCCGCAGCCGCCGGTAGATCTCGGCGAGCAGCGCCGTCACCAGGACGAGCAGGGCCATGCCGATGAGGCCCGAGGCGAGGATCCGGACCGCCAGCACGAAGGGCGGCAGGTCGGCCCCGGAGCGCTCGGGCGCGTGCAGCATGCGGTCGAGCAGGCCGAGGGGCAGGATCGTCGCCACGAGGATCAGCGCGATGCGGGCGGCCGATCCGCGCGTCATCGCGAACACCGCGCGCAGGGTCGCGTCCGGCGCGCCCACGGCCAGGGCGGGCGCCAGCAGGCTGGTCCAGATCTGCAGGAGCAGAAGGGCGATCCAGGCCGAGAAGCCGAAGGCCACCCGGCCCGGCCCCAGCAGGTCCGGCGAGAGCGCGCGGTCGAGCAGGCCGCTGACCAGGAGCCAGAACACCTCGAGGGCGAGGAAGTCCCCCACCGGGCCGGCCCGGCCCTCGACGACGTCGCGCAGGGAGCCGCCGGCGCCGAGGATGTGCCGGAACAGGGCCATCCAGTAGGGCGCGAGCAGGATCGTGCAGGCGCAATCGACGAGGAAGACGTCCTCCTCGAATCGGGCGGGCCGCGTCGGATCGCCCATCAGCGTGTGGGCGGCTTCCTTGGCCAGGACGAGGAGGAACGCGACCGTGGTGGCCGGACCGAGGGCGCGGACCGAGCGTAGCCCGGAGGTCGCGGCATCGCGCAGGATGTCGCCGATCGGCAGCGTCGGGCGCGTCGCCCCAGGGTCGGCCATTCCACTCGCTCTCCGTCCGGCAGGTTCCGAGGCGAGGACCTGCACGGGCGGGCCCGGACTGTCCAGGGCCCGGCCTGTCCGGGGCCCGCGGAGCCATGGATCGGGGGGGGTTCAGCCCCGCGCCAGGGCCGCCGCGATGCGGGCCGCCGCCAGGCTGCTGGTGCCGGCCACGGGGACGTGCTGGCGCTTCAGGGCATGGGCGCCACGATGGCTGTTGTGGGTGATGGCGATGGCCAGGGCATCCGCGGCGTCGGCGACCTTGAACTCGGCCTTCGGCAGCAGGAACCTCACCATGGCCTGGATCTGCACCTTCTCGGCATGTCCCGAGCCCGCGACGGTCTTCTTGATCAGGTTGGCCGAGTACTCGAACACCGGCATGCCGGCGAGCGCCGGGACCAGCAGCGCCACCGCGCGGGCATGGCCGAGCTTCAGCGTGGCCTGCGCGTCCTTGTTGACGAAGGTCTCCTCGACCGAGACCTCGTCGGGCTGGAACGCCTCGACGATGCGGGTGATGCCCTCGTAGAGCTCGCGCAGGCGCAGGGCGAGGGGCAGGTCCCCGTCCGAGGTGACGACGCCGCAATCGACGTAGGCGAGCTTGGTGCCCGTGGCCGTGACGACGCCCCAGCCGGTGCGCCGCAGGCCCGGGTCGATGCCGAGGATGCGGACGGGAACGGTCATGCGGACACGATCATGAGGGCGCGGCTCCGGGCGCGGACATCGCGCCGTTCCGAGCGTTAGGGACATACCGTGAACGGAGCGTTATGCCAATGCGCGTTCCGGTGCGGACCCCGCCGGGGCATCGGATCGCGGATGGAGCCGAGACCAAACTAAATACGAAGCAGATCGGCCTGAAACGGCTTGCTCCGACCAGTTGTCGTCCGTCTTCGTCCTGGACCGCACAGATCTCGCCGGGGGGCGTCCGATCTCCTGCCGTGCAGTCCGGATTTCCATCCGCCTCGAAGCGGCAGACACATCTCGACCGGCGCGGAATTCAGAACAGCGGCGGCCGCGCGAGGACCAAACACCGCCCGTAACGCCTTCTTAGCCTATCGCACCGTATTAACACAGGACAGATTCGAAGCGGATTGCTGTCCTCGTGGCCGACATCGCCCCCTCCCATCGTCCGAGCCGGCTCACGGGGGGCCTCGCGGTGCTCGCGACCCTGGTGCTGCCGCTCGGCGTGCTGGCCTTCCCGGCCTCGGAGACCGTGGCGGTGATCGCGCCTGCGGGGGCGGACGCCGCCGCCATCGTGGCGCGGGCGGGCGGCAGCGTCCTGCGCCTGGGCGGCCGGAGCAACGTCCTCGTGGTCCGGGCCGGATCGCCCGATCTGGTCGCCCGCCTCTACGCCTCCGGGGCCTGGCTGGTGATCGACGCCCGGTTCGCCACGGCCTGCACGCCCTCCTCCCAGACCTGACTTCCGCAACGGACACAGCCCGGCGATGACGAACCTCGACACCCTTCGGCAGACCTTCGGCCGCTTCCTCATCGCCCTCCTCTGGCTGCACCTGCCGGTGATCGCGCTCGGCGCCTGGCTCGCCGGCAACGGGCTCACCGTACCCCTGGTGATCGCGGCTCTCCTGGCCGGGCTCAGCACGCTGGCGTGGCGGCGCGCGCCGACCGGGCTGGCGACGCGGCTGGTCAGCAGCCTCTCGCTCATCGGCATGGCGGCGATCCTGCTCTCGGCCCTGGCCGGGCATCCCTGGCAGATCGACCTGCACATGTACTTCTTCGCCTGCATGGCGGTGATCGTGGCCTGGTGCGACTGGACCATCCTGGTGGCCTGCGCCGCGGCCGTGGCGGGCCACCATCTCGCCCTCAACATCGTGATGCCGGCGCTGATCTTCCCCGGCGGCACCCGCAGCGCCGACCTCGCGCGCGTGGTGCTCCACGCCGTCATCCTGGTCCTCGAGACGGGCGTGCTGGCCTGGGTCACGCGCACCATCACGACGGCCTTCGCGGCGCAGGCCGCCTCCGAATCCGCCATCCGGGCCCAGATGGAGCGCATGCAGGTCCTGGAATCGGAGACCGCCCTGGCGCGGGCCGGCGCCGAGGCGCAGCGCCGGGCGGCCCTGCAGCAGACCGCTCATTATTTCGAATCGACCGTGGGCGGCATCCTGGCCCGGGTCACGCAGGCCGCGGCGGCGATGCAGGGGACGGCACGGACCATGACGGGGGCGGCGGAGGGCACGGCGCGCCGGGCCGGGTCCGTGGTCGATGCCGCCGAGATGGCCGCGCGGAACGTCGACCGGGTGGCCGGGGCCGCCGAGGAACTCGGCGCCTCGGTGCAGGAGATCGGGCGGCAGGTGGCGGATTCGGCGCGGATGGCGCAGGGCGCCGTGGGCCAGGCCGACGCCACCGGGCAGCTGGTTCACGCCCTGAGCACGGGGGCGGCCCGGATCGGCGACGTCGTCGGGATGATCTCCGGCATCGCCGGCCAGACCAACCTGCTCGCGCTCAACGCCACCATCGAGGCCGCGCGCGCCGGCGAGGCCGGACGGGGCTTCGCGGTGGTGGCCGCCGAGGTCAAGGAACTCGCCAACCAGACGGCCCGGGCAACGGAGGAGATCACGCAGCAGATCGACGCGATCCGGGGCACGACCGGCGAGGCCGTGACGGCCATCGAGGCGATCGCCGGGCAGATCCGCACCATGAGCGCGACCGCCGACGCCATCGCGGCGGCGGTGGACCAGCAGGGATCGGCGACCCGGGAGATCATCCGGAACGTGGCCGAGGCGACGACCGGCACCGGCGCCATCACGGACACCATCGGCGGCGTCGCCCGCTCGGCCGGAGAGACGGGCGAGGCGGCAGCGCGTGTCCTCGCCTCCTCGTCGGACCTGGCGCAGGAGGCCGACCACCTCGGCGCCGAGGTGAACCGGTTCCTCGGGACTCTGAAGGCCGCCTGACGGCGGCCTCCGGTCAGCCCTGGAGCTTCTCCATCAGGGCGTCCGAGAGCGCGAAGTTCACGAAGACGTTCTGGACGTCGTCCTGGTCCTCGATCACCTCGACGAGGCGGATCAGCTTCTCGCCGGTCTCGTCGTCGACCTCGATGGTGTTCTGGGCCTTCCAGACCAGGGCGGTACGCCGCGGCTCGCCGAAGCGGGCCTCCAGGGCCTTCGAGACCTCGCCGTAGGCCTCCTGCGCGCAGGTGATCTCGTGGCCGGCCTCGTCCGAGCGCACGTCGTCGGCGCCGGCCTCGATGGCGGCCTCCAGCATGGTGTCGGCATCCGCCACCTTGGCGTCGAACTCCACCACGCCGACATGGTCGAACATGAAGGAGACGGCCCCGGTCTCGGCGAGGCTGCCGCCGGACTTGGTGAAGGCCGAGCGCACGTCGCTGGCCGTGCGGTTGCGGTTGTCGGTCTGCGCCTCGACGATCAGCGCGGCGCCGCCCGGGCCATAGCCCTCGTAGCGGATCTCGTCGTAGCTCTCGGCGTCGGCGCCCTGCGCCTTCTTGATCGCGCGCTCGATGTTGTCCTTGGGCACGTTCTCGGCGCGGGCCGCGATGATGGCGGCGCGCAGGCGGGCGTTCATCGCCGGGTCGGGCAGGCCGAGCTTGGCCGCGACCGTGATCTCGCGGGCGAGCTTGCCGAACAGCTTCGAGCGGACCGCGTCGACGCGGCCCTTGCGGTGCATGATGTTCTTGAACTGGGAATGGCCGGCCATGACGTGACCCTAGACTGGTAGGAACGAAGCCGGATCGCGAGGGCCAGGTGCCGGGGCGGCGGGTCCGCGATGCCGGACGGAACAGGATTGGCCGGCTTATAGGCCGCCGTCGACGCCGATGACAACGCTGCGCCGCAGCGTGGAGGCCCGCGCCGGGCCGGGTCGCACGGCCTTCCCGGTGGCTATCCGGCGCGCCGGCGCTATCGTGGGGCGATGACGCGCCCAACCCTCGACCGGGGACGCCCCGGGACCCGCCCCACCGAGATGCGCGCCCCCGCGCCGGACCGGGGACGCACCCGTCCGGCGCCGCGCTGGCTCAGGCTCGGGATCGCGGGGGTGATCGGGGCGGTCGCCGGCGCGGTGCTGTTTCCGACCCGCGCCGAGGGCGCGCCGCCGGAGCGGCTCGGAAGGCGGCCTGCACGGGACTGAGGCGCGGCCTCAGGCGGCGCGGCGCGCGTGCCAGTCGCGCAGGGCGTCCAGGGTCACGATCCCGTCCGGCCAGACATGGCCGGAGAGGTGCCGGTGCGGCGCGCCGGGCTCGCCGAGATCGGAGACGGCCGAGAACGCCCCGTCGAGGCGGTGGCTCCCGGTGTAGCGGCTGCGGGTGGCGATCACCGGCAGGCCCGCATCGAGGGCCGAGCGGATGCCGGCGGCGGAATCCTCGAAGGCGATGGCCTCCGAGGCCGGGACCCCGAGGCGCTCGAGGGCGAGGTCGAACACGTCGGGGGCCGGCTTCTTGCGCGCCGCCTCGTCACCGCAGGCGATGACGTCGAAGGGGACGTCGCCGGCCGGGAAGTTGATCCGCAGCAGGGTGTCGACGTTGGGGCGGCTCGTGGTGCTGGCCACCGCGAGCTTGAGCCCGGCCGCCCGCGTCTCCGCGATCAGGCGCGCCACCCCCGGGCGCAGGGCGAGGCTGCCGCCCTCCACGAGGTCGCCGTAGCGGCGGGTCTTGCGGTCGTGAATCTCGCCCATGCGCGGGCGCAGGGCCTCGACCTCGTCGGCATGCTCGGTCTCGACGTAGTGGCGCAGGCGCTCCTTGCCGCCCATCACCGTCAGGAGGTCGGCGTAGCGGGCCGGGGACCAGGACCAGGACAGGCCGAGATCCGCGAAGGCGCCGTTGAAGGCCTGCCGGTGCAGATCCTCGGTCTCGGCCAGCGTCCCGTCGACGTCGAAGATCAGCGCCCTCAGCATGAGAGGAGGCCGCCTCCCGCCGATGCGGCACCGGCCCGGATCGCGCTGATCCGCTCGGCATAGCCCGCCGGCCCGCCCTTGAACACGGCGTTGCCGGCCACGAAGGCGTTGGCGCCGGCGCGGGCGGCCAGCGCCACCGTTTCGGGGCCGATGCCGCCATCGACCTCGATGTCGATCGCCCGCCCCGCACTCATCGCCCGGATGCGCCGGATGGTCTCGAGCGTCGAGGGGATGAAGCTCTGGCCGCCGAAGCCCGGATTGACCGTCATCACCAGGACGAGGTCGACGAGGTCGAGGAGCGGCTCGACGGCCGAGGCCGGCGTGCCCGGGTTGAGGGCGATGCCGGCGCGCTTGCCCAGGGCCCGGATCGCCTGGAGCGAGCGGTGGATGTGCGGGCCGGCCTCGACATGGACCGAGATCGCGTCGGCGCCCGCCTCCGCGAAGGCCGCGAGGTAGGGATCGGCCGGCGCGATCATCAGGTGCACGTCGAAGGGCTTGGCCGAGTGCGGCCGCAGGGCCTTGATCACCGCGGGGCCGAAGGTGAGGTTGGGCACGAAGTGCCCATCCATCACGTCGAGATGGATCCAGTCGGCTCCGGCCTCGGACACCGCGCGCACCTCCTCGCCGAGCGCGGCGAAATCCGCCGAGAGGATCGAGGGCGAGATGATCGGGCCGTTCATGGTGGGTTCCTTCGGAGCCTCGTGGCCGCGCTCAGGCCATGCGGCGCTTGCGCTCGACGAGCTGCATGATGATCGGGGTCAGGATGAGCTGCATGGCCAGGTCGAGCTTGCCGCCCGGGATGACGATGGAGTTGGCGCGGCTCATGAAGGAGCCCTGGATCATCGAGATCAGGTAGGAGAAGTCGATGCCCTTCGGGTCCTTGAAGCGGATCACCACCATCGATTCGTCGGCCGTGGGAATCCAGCGGGCGATGAAGGGGTTCGAGGTGTCCACCGTCGGCACCCGCTGGAAGTTGATGTCCGTCCAGGTGAATTGCGGGCAGATCGTCTGCACGTAGTCGGGCATCCGCCGCAGGATCACGTCGGTGACGGCCTCGGTGGAGTAGCCCCGGAACGAGCGGTCCCGGTGCAGCTTCTGGATCCATTCGAGGTTGATCACCGGCACCACGCCGATCTTGAGGTCGGCGTAGCGGGCCATGTCGACGTTGTCGTCGACGACGCAGCCGTGCAGGCCCTCGTAGAACAGCAGGTCCGAGCCCGGCGGGAAGTCCTCCCAGTCCGTGAAGGTGCCGGGCTCGGTGCCGTAATGGGCCGCGTCCGCCGCGTCATGGGCGTAGTGGCGCGTGCGGCCGCCCCCGGATTCGCCGTAGGTGCGGAACACCTCCTCCAGCTCCGGCAGCAGGTTGGCGCGCGGCGCGAAGTGGCTGAGGGTCGGCTCCTCGACCATCATCCGGCGCATGGTGTCCCGATCGTAGGCGTGGAACGCGTCGCCCTCGATATAGACCGCGCTGACGTCCTCGCGCCGGAAGATCTGCTCGAAGGTGTTGCGGACCGAGGTGGTCCCCGCCCCCGAGGAGCCGGTGACCGAGATGATGGGGTGACGCGCCGACATGGATGTGCGTGCTGTCCCGGGGGCGCGCCTAGCTGCGCATCAGGCCGCGCTGCCCGAACAGGGGCGAGCGGCCGGCGGCGGCATTGCGGCCGTCGTAATACTTCGCCACGCAGGCGACCTCGTCGAGGGACCCGAAGATCAGCGGCACGCGCTCGTGGATGCCGGTGGCGGCGATGTCGAGGATGCGGCGCTCGCCGTCGATGGCGGCCGCCCCCGCCTGCTCCATCAGCATGGCGATGGGCGCGGCCTCGTAGAGGAGGCGCAGGCGCCCCTGGGCGTAGCCCTTCCGGTTGTCGCCGGGGTAGAGGAACACGCCGCCGCGCAGGAGCACCCGCTGGGCATCCGCCACCAGCGAGCCGAGCCAGCGCATGTTGAAGTCCTTGTCCAGCGGGCCCTCCGAGCCGCGCAGGCAATCCTCGATATAGGCCTTGACCGGGCCGTCCCAGTTCCGGGCGTTCGAGGCGTTGATCGCGTATTCCTTGGCCGAGGCCACCACCTCCAGGCGGGGATGCGTGAGGCGGAAGGTCCGCGTCTCCCGGTCCAGGGTGTAGATCTGCGTGCCGTGGCCGAGAGTGACGACGAGGGAGGTCGCCGGGCCGTAGGTGACGAAGCCGGCGGCGATCTGCTCGGTGCCCGGGGTGGTGAAGGAGGCGATCGAGTCCGCGGCACCGGCCACGACGGGGCGGATGCCGAAGATCGAGCCCACCGCCATGTTGACGCCGATGTTGGACGAGCCGTCCAGCGGGTCGATCGCGACGGCCAGCGGTGCGCCGGGATTGAGCTGCATCATGCCCTCGGCCTCCTCCGAGGCCACCACCGCCACGGGGGCGCCGCGCAGGGCTTGCGTGAAGCGCTCGTGGGCGAGGACGTCGAGGGCCTTCTGGACGTCGCCGTCGCTGTTGTTGCCGCCCGTGGCGGCGAGGTCGGCGCCGCCGAGCATGCCCCGGCCGATCACCTCGCTGACATCGACGGCCGCCTCGGCGCAGGCCGCGATCACGGCCGCCGCGTCGGCGAGCCGTGCATCGGCCGCCACCGTCGCCGCGAGGCCGTCCGCGAGTGTGGACCCGAATTCCAGAGACACCGTCGACATGAATGTCCGTCCTTCTTTCAATCCCGGCCGGTTGGCCCGGCCGACCCGCCGCCTCGGAGACGCGCCCCGGCCGCCGGCGTCGGGTCGGAGCGCCGCCCCCGTCGCATCCTGCCCCTTGGCACGAGTTCCCCCGCGGGCACCAGTGCCCGCGGGGCATCCGCGCCGCGAAGGCCCCCATGGTATCACCGAAAGAATTCTGAAAAAACTTGCGGGTGATTCCAAAAAAACTAGAAAAGCCGAATGCGCAATCTCTCTCTCAAACAGCTCCAGGCCGTCGCCGCCGTCGCCCGTCTCGGCACCATGACCCGAGCCGCGCAGGAGCTCAACGTCACCTCGGCCGCGCTCTACGCCCGCATCCGCCAGCTGGAGGAGGAGGCGGGCCTGATGCTGTTCGACCGGACGCCCACCGGCCTGAAACCCACGGATGCCGGCCGCGAAATGCTCTGGGCGATCAACAGCATCAACACGGTGCTGGAAACCTGCGCCGACCGCCTGGAAACCCTCAAGGGCGGCAGCAGCGGTCGGGTGGCGATGGGCGTGGTCTCCACGGCCAAGTACTTCGCGCCGGGGGTGATCGCGGGCTTCATCGGGCTGCACCCGGCGGTGGAGATCAACCTCACGGTGGGGAACCGCGGCAACATGGTCGAGGCGCTGCGCAACTACGACATCGATTTCGCCATCATGGGCCGTCCACCCCGGGATTTCGCCATCGAGGCCGAGATCTTCGGTCCGCACCCCATCGTGATCATCGCGGGTCCCCATCACCCCTTCGTCGGCCGCACCGGGCTAACCCGGGCCGACCTCGCCCAGGAATCCTTCCTGGTCCGCGAGGAGGGCTCCGGCACCCGCACGGTGTTCGAGGAGTTCATGGCCGGGATCATGATCAAGCGCGCGCGGCTCGGGATCGATTCCGGCTCGAACGAGACCATCAAGCAGGCGGTGATGGCCGGGCTCGGCATCGCCCTCATCTCGGCCCACACGGTGGCGGCCGAGCTCGAGAGCGGGCGCCTCGTGGTCCTCGACGTCCAGGGCCTGCCGATCCGGCGCGACTGGTACGCGGTGCGCCGGGCCGACAAGGTGCTGGGGCCCGCGGCCGCGTCGTTCTGGGACTACATCGCCAAGGATGGCGGGCGCTGGCTGCCCCAGCTCCGGCTGTCGCCGAGCCCCTCCCCCGTCACGGCGGAATTCGAAGCATGAGCGCATCCGGTGTCGTCATCGTCGGCGCGGGCCAGGCCGGCTTCCAGCTGGCGGCCTCCTTACGCGAGGCGGGCTTCGCCGACCCGATCACGCTGCTGGGCGACGAGGGCCTGCCCTATCAGCGTCCGCCCCTTTCGAAGGCCTACCTCGCCGGCAAGACCGATGCGGACGGCCTGACCCTGCGGACGGCCGCCTATTTCGACGACCACCGCATCGCCCGGCGATCCGGCGTCTCCGCCACCGCGATCGACCGGGCGGC
>NZ_JBYSXL010000099.1:0-12710 GCF_058782155.1 Methylobacterium sp. FW306-05-D | reverse complement strand
GCGGGGACGGGCCGGGTGATCTTCACCAGCGGCGGCACCGAGGCCGCCAACGCGGTCCTGTCCGGGGCCCTGGCGCGGGCGGGACATCCCGCGCCGACGCGCCTGCTCATCGGTGCCAGCGAGCATCCCTGCGTCTCGGCCGGGCACCGCTTCCCGGCGGAGGCGGTCGATCGGGTGCCGGTCAACACGGCCGGCGTGATCGATCTCGGCGCCCTGGAAGCCCTGCTCGCCCGCCATGCCGGGGCGAGCGTGCTGATCTCGGTCCATGCCGCCAACAACGAGACCGGCGTGATCCAGCCGCTCGCGGCGATCGTCGCCCTGGCCCGTGCGCATGGCCGCGCGCTGGTGCATTCGGATGCGGTCCAGGCGGTCGGCAAGATCCCCCTGGACATGGCGTCCCTCGGCCTCGACGCCCTCAGCCTCTCGGGCCACAAGTTCGGCGCGCCCAAGGGGGTCGGCGCGCTGGTGCTCGCCGAGGGCGTCACGCTGGCGCAAAGCTTCCTGCGCGGCGGCGGCCAGGAGGCGCGCCTGCGCGGCGGCACGGAGAACCTGCCCGGCATCGTCGGGCTGGGGGTGGCCGCGGACCTCGCCGATCCCGCGCGGGCGGAGCACCTCGCGGATCTGCGCGACGGCATCGAGGACGGCCTGCGCGCCTGCGCACCCGACCTCGTGGTGTTCGGTGCCGGCGCGCCGCGCCTGCCCAACACCCTGAACTTCGCCGTTCCGGGGCTCGACGCCCCGACGGCGCTGATAACGCTGGACCTCTCGGGCGTGGCGATCTCCTCCGGCTCGGCCTGCGCCTCCGGCAGGATCGCCCGCTCGCCGGTCCTCGCGGCCATGGGCGTCACCCCTGCGCTGGCCGCAGGGGCCCTGCGCGTGAGCCTCGGGTGGAACAGCACCGAAAGCGACGCAGCGCGGTGTCGCGCCGCCTGCGAACGCCTGGTGGAGACCCTATATCGACGGCAGGGGCACGCGGCGTGAGTGCCGCCTTCCCAAGCCATCCGACCCACACCCGGCCCTTGACGCCGGGCATGTCAGGAGACGTGTAATGCCTGCAGTGCAGGAAACCATCGACCGGGTCCGCTCGATCGACCTCGACCAGTACAAGTACGGGTTCGAGACCACGATCGAGATGGAGAAGTCCGCCAAGGGCATCTCCGAGGACGTGATCCGCTTCATCTCGGCCAAGAAGGACGAGCCGGAGTGGATGCTGGCCTGGCGCCTGGACGCCTACAAGCGCTGGCAGACCATGCAGGAGCCCGACTGGGCGCGGGTCTCCTACGACAAGGTCGACTACAAGGACATCTACTATTACGCGGCCCCGAAGCGCCCGGCGGCGATGTCGCTGGACGAGATCGACCCCGAGATCCTCAAGACCTACGAGAAGCTGGGCATTCCGCTGCGCGAGGTCGAGGTGCTGGAGGGCATCGCCCCCGAGCGCCGGGTCGCGGTCGACGCGGTGTTCGACTCCGTCTCGGTGGCCACCACCTTCAAGGCCGAGCTGTCGAAGGCCGGCGTGATCTTCATGCCGATCTCGGAGGCCATCCGCGAGTACCCCGACCTGGTGCGCAAGTACCTCGGCTCGGTCGTGCCGGTGACCGACAACTTCTTCGCGACCCTGAACTCGGCGGTCTTCTCCGACGGCTCGTTCGTCTACATCCCGCCGGGCGTGCGCTGCCCGATGGAGCTGTCGACCTATTTCCGCATCAACGAGCGCGACACCGGCCAGTTCGAGCGCACGCTGATCATCGCCGACAAGGGCTCCTACGTCTCGTATCTCGAGGGCTGCACCGCCCCGAAGCGCGACGACAACCAGCTCCACGCCGCCGTGGTCGAACTCGTCGCCCTCGATGACGCCGAGATCAAGTACTCCACCGTCCAGAACTGGTACCCGGGCGACAACGAGGGCAAGGGCGGCATCTACAACTTCGTGACCAAGCGCGGCGATTGCCGCGGCGCCAACTCGAAGATCTCGTGGACGCAGGTCGAGACCGGCTCGGCGATCACCTGGAAATACCCGTCCTGCATCCTGCGCGGCGACAATTCCCGCGGCGAGTTCTACTCGATCGCGGTGTCGAACGGCATGCAGCAGGTCGATTCCGGCACCAAGATGATCCATCTCGGCAAGAACACCACCAGCCGGATCATCTCGAAGGGCATCTCGGCCGGGCGCTCGCAGAACACCTATCGGGGCCTCGTCTCGGCACACCGCAAGGCCACGGGCGCGCGCAACTTCACCAACTGCGACTCGCTCCTGATCGGCGACCAGTGCGGCGCGCACACCGTGCCGTACATCGAGTCGAAGAACAGCTCCGCGCAGTTCGAGCACGAGGCCACCACCTCGAAGATCTCGGAAGACCAGATGTTCTACTGCCAGCAGCGCGGCCTCTCCAACGAGGAGGCGACCGCGCTCATCGTCAACGGCTTCGTCCGCGACGTGCTGCAGCAGCTGCCGATGGAGTTCGCCGTCGAGGCCCAGAAGCTGATCTCGATCAGCCTTGAAGGCTCGGTGGGCTGAGAAAACGCCATGGCCTTTGCGTTCGACACTCTCAAGTTCACCCAACGCCTCGAACAGGTGGGCGTCGGACGCGAACAGGCCATTGCCCATGCCGAGCTGGCCCGGGACATGATCCTCGCCGATTCCGCGACGAAGGCCGATCTCGGCGAACTCAAGAAGGAGATCGACGCGTCCTTACGCGAACTCGAACTCCGCATGACCGTGAGGCTCGGGGCCATCATCGGCGCTGCCGTCGCTGTGATCGCCGCGCGTCCGAAATTTCTCTGACACCTTGGACCGTTCCAGAGGTCTGGGTCAGACATTAGAGCTAGGACTAACCTTTCATGATCGAAATCAAGAACCTCGTGGTCGCCATCGAGGACAAGCAGATCCTCAACGGCCTCAACCTCACCGTGAACGACGGCGAGGTCGCCGCCATCATGGGCCCGAACGGCTCGGGCAAGTCGACCCTGTCCTACGTCATCGCCGGCAAGGAAGATTACGAAGTCCTCGACGGCGAGATCCTGCTCGACGGCGAGAACATCCTCGACATGTCGCCCGACGAGCGTGCCGCCTCGGGCGTGTTCCTGGCCTTCCAGTACCCGCTGGAGATCCCGGGCGTCGGGACCATGACCTTCCTCAAGGCGACCCTGAACGCCCAGCGCCGCGCGCGGGGCGAAGGCGAGCTCTCGACCCCCGACTTCATCCGCCGGGTGAACGGGGCGGCCGAGAAGCTCGAGATCAACAAGGACATGCTCAAGCGCGCCCTCAATGTCGGGTTCTCCGGCGGCGAGAAGAAGCGCATGGAGATCCTGCAGATGGCGCTCCTGGAGCCGAAGTTCTGCGTCCTCGACGAGACCGATTCCGGCCTCGACATCGATGCCCTGCGCATCGTCTCCGAGGGCGTGAACGCGCTGCGCGCGCAAGGCCGCTCCTTCCTGGTCATCACCCACTACCAGCGCCTGCTCGACTACATCGTGCCGGACGTGGTCCACGTCATGTCGCAGGGCCAGATCGTGAAATCGGGCGACAAGGACCTGGCCAAGGCCCTCGAGGCCTCCGGCTACGCCGAGTACCGCACGGGCGAGGCCGCCTGACCATGGCCGACATCACTCCCCTCCGCACCGCGGCCGAGACCGGGCTCTCCAAGCTCTTCGAAGCCACCAAGATGAAGTACCCCACGGGCGTCTCGATCGCCCGCGAGGAAGCGTTCCGCTACTTCGAGGCGGTCGGCCTGCCGACCCGCCGGGTCGAGGCCTTCAAGTATACCGACCTGCGCTCGGCGTTTCGCGATGCCGCCCATCCCGCCGAGATGCCCTCCGCCGAGACCGCCAAGGCGGCGTCGGACGGGGCCAAGGGCTTTGCCGGGATCGAGGCCGTGCGCCTCACCTTCGTCAACGGCCACCTGATCGAGGCCGAATCCGATCTCGGGCGCATCCCGGCCGGCGTCACGGTCACGCCGCTGACACGGGCGCTCACCGAGGGCCACGCGCTCCTCGACCGGCTGACGCCGGTGCGCCAGGCCTCCGAGAACCCGATCTACCAGCTCAACACCGCCTTCCTGGCGGATGGCGCGCTGATCGCCGTCGAGCCCGGCGCCAAGGTCGAGACGCCGCTGCACCTGCGCTTCGTCGCCTCCGGCGCCCAGGCCTTCTCCACCGCCACCCGCGCCCTCGTGGTGCTGGGGGAGGGGGCCGAGGTCATGGTGCTGGAGAGCCACGAGGGGCCGGACGGCGTCGCCTACCAGCCCAACGACGCCCTCGACGTGACGGTGGCCGACACCGCCACCTTCCGGCATGCCCGCCTCAACGCGGAGGGCCGCGAGGCCGTGGCCCTCTCGACGCTCTCGGTGAAGCTCGGCGCCGCCTCGGCGGTCGAGACCGTCAACGTGGTCGTCGGGGCCACGCTCTCCCGCCACCAGGTCTACCTGAACTTCGCCGGGGCCGACGGCCGCGCGGTGGTGAACGGGGCGGCCATGCTCAACGGCCGCCAGCTCGCCGACACCACCTTCCTGGCCGACCACGCCGCCACCGGCGGGGTGAGCCGTGAGCTGTTCAAGACCGTGGTGGACGGCGAGGCAACGGGCGTGTTCCAGGGCAAGATCATCGTCCAGCAGGCGGCCCAGCAGACCGACGGCAAGATGATGTCGGCCTGCCTCATCCTGTCCGACGAAGGCCAGATGATGAACAAGCCCGAGCTGGAGATCTTCGCCGACGACGTCGCCTGCGGCCACGGCGCCACCTGCGGGGCGCTGGACGAGGACCTGCTGTTCTACCTGATGCAGCGCGGGCTGCCGAAGGCCCAGGCCGAGAGCCTGCTGGTCCAGGCCTTCCTCGGCGCGGCCATCGAGTCGGTCGGCCACGACGGCGCTCGCGAGGCGCTGGTCGGCACCATCGAGGCGTGGCTCGCGGCGCGCGGCTGATCGCACCCCGCCGACGGCCCTCCCCCGCGACGGGGGAGGGCCGCGCGCGTCCGACACCACACAGGTCCACCCATGAACGCACCCGTCCCGAACACCCCCTACGACGTCGCGGCGATCCGGGCTCAGTTCCCGATTCTCGCCGAGAAGGTCTATGGCCGGCCGCTGGTCTATCTCGACAACGCGGCCTCGTCCCAGAAGCCGCGCGCGGTCATCGACGCGATGGTGGCCTGCATGGAGACGGGCTACGCCAACGTCCATCGCGGCCTGCACTTCATGGCGAACGCCGCCACCGAGGGGTTCGAGGGCGCCCGCGAGACCACGCGGCAATTCCTCAACGCCGACTCCACCGACGAGATCATCTTCACCCGCAACGCGACCGAGGCTTACAACCTCGTGGCCTCGTCCATGGGTTGGGCCGGCCTGATCGGGGAGGGGGACGAGATCATCCTCTCGATCATGGAGCACCATTCCAACATCGTGCCCTGGCATTTCCTGCGCGAGCGACGCGGGGCCGTGATCAAGTGGGCGCCGGTCGACGACCAGGGCAACTTCCTCGTCGAGGAATACGAAAAGCTGTTCACGCCCCGCACCAAGATGGTGGCGATCACCCACATGTCGAACGTGCTCGGCACGGTGACGCCCGCCCGGGAGATCGTCCGCATCGCCCACGCCCATGGGGTGCCGGTTCTCCTCGACGGGGCTCAGAGCGCCGTCCACCAGCCCATCGACGTGAAGGCGCTCGATTGCGACTTCTTCGTCTTCACGGGCCACAAGGTCTACGGCCCCACCGGCATCGGCGTCCTCTACGGCAAGAAGGAATGGCTGGAGCGCCTGCCCCCCTACCAGGGCGGCGGCGAGATGATCCGCACCGTCAGCCAGGACACTGTCACCTACAACGACCCGCCGCACCGCTTCGAGGCGGGCACGCCTGCGATCGTCGAGGCGGTGGGTCTCGGCGCCGCGCTCGAGTTCATGATGACGCTCGGCCGCGAGAAGATCGCCGCCCACGAGGCCTCCCTGCTCGCCTACGCCCAGGAGCGCCTCGGCGCCATGAACTCCCTGCGGATGATCGGCACCGCCCAGGGCAAGGGCGGCGTCATCGCCTTCGAGATGAAGGGGGCGCATGCCCACGACATCGCCACCGTGATCGACCGCTACGGCGTCGCGATCCGGGCGGGCACGCACTGCGCCATGCCCCTCCTCACCCGCTTCGGCGCGACCTCCACCTGTCGCGCCTCCTTCGGCCTGTATAATACCACGCAGGAAGTGGACGCCCTCGCCGAGGCCCTGGCCAAGGCCGAGATGATGTTCGCCTGACGATTTTTCAGTCGGCGGCGCCGCGCGGCGCAGGCGACCCGAGACGAGAGACAGAGCCATGACCGATTCGGCCATCACCGGCGGGGCCAACACCCCCACCATCGCGAGCGACTCGGCGATCCCGCCCGAGGAGCTCGACCGCCTGACCGACGACATCGTCGTCGCCCTCAAGAGCGTCTACGATCCCGAGATCCCGGCCGACATCTACGAGCTCGGGCTGATCTACAAGGTCGACATCGCCGACGACCGCAAGGTCGCCATCGACATGACCCTGACCGCCCCGGGCTGCCCCGTGGCCGGCGAGATGCCGGGCTGGGTCGAGACGGCGGTCGCCGCCGTGCCGGGCGTGCAGTCCTGCGCCGTCACCATGGTGTTCGACCCGCCGTGGGACCAGAGCCGGATGTCCGACGAGGCCCGCGTCGCCCTGGACATGTGGTAGCGCAGGCTCAGGCCTCGGCCGCGAGATCCCGGCGCGGCGGGAAGCTCAGCCCGTCATAGATGTCCGCCATCGCGACCGTCGCGCCGATGGCGGGCAGGGCGATGACGGCATCGAGCCCCTCGAAGGTCTCGATGTCCCATCCGTCTCCCAGGCGCCGGTAGAGCAGGGCCTGCGGCTTCAGCGTCTCGACCAAGAGGATGTAGGCCAGGGTCGGGTGGCGCTTGTACGCCTCGACCTTGCGGGTCTGGTCGATCGTGGTGGTGGAGGGCGATGCCACCTCGACCACGAGCTTCGGCTCGCGCGCCTCGGAGGTGTCCTGGATCAGGGGCGCGCACCCGACCATCACGTCGGGCCGGCGCAAGCCCCGGATGCTGGTCCGGAGCGCGATGTCGGCGGTGGTCGGACGGCAGGATGTCCCGCGCAGTTGCGTCCCGAGGCTGGTGATGAGGTTCACCGTCGCCCGGTCATGCTGCATGCTGGCCCCGGTCATCATCCGGTGCCGCGGCACCGGGTGGCCGTCGACGAGTTCGTAGAGCTCGTCCTGATCGCGCTGCCAGACGAAGAAATCCTCGGGCGTCATGGTGAGGCGTGCCGCGTCTGCCATGACGATCCTTCCTTGCCTTCCCTCGCGCTACCTTACCACAGGGCGTCGCTTCCCGCGCGGCCGGCCATGGACCGCAGGCTCCGCAATCCTTATCTTAACTGGGTTCTATCACCCTCACCCGCCCGGGCCTTGAACCCGGCCGTCGGAGAGACATCATGGCATCGAAGTTCAAGGTCCTGTCGCTGACCGACGCGGCCGCCGACCGGATCAAGGCGATCATCGCCGATGCGGACCGCCCCATCGCCGGCCTGCGCGTCGGCGTGAAGAACGGCGGCTGCGCCGGCATGTCCTACACCATGGAATATGCCGAGGCGCAGAAGCCCGGCGAGGACAAGGTCGAGGATCGCGGCGTCACCGTCTTCGTCGATCCGAAGGCGCTGCTGTTCCTGCTCGGAACGCAGATGGATTTTCAGACCAACAAGCTCTCGTCCCAGTTCGTGTTCAACAACCCGAACCAGACCTCGGCCTGCGGCTGCGGCGAGTCCGTGGCGATCACCCCGGTGAACCCCGAGGCAGTCCACGCCGGCGCCTGAGGCGCGGGGTCGGGACCACGGAGCCCAGGTCAGGCGACGCTCGACAGGTCCCTGTCGGCGTCGTCGACCGTGCGGTTGCGCCCGTCGCGCTTGGCCCTGAACATGCACTGGTCGGCGCGCTCGAGCAGCGAGACCGCCGTGTCGCCCGGGCGGTGCACCGCCAGGCCGAGGGAGATCGTGATCTTTCCGAGCGACTCGCCGGTGGAGCGCTTCACCAGTTCGCGCGCCATCACGCTGGTCCGCACCGTCTCGGCGATGGCGAAGGCCGCCGCCCGGTCCGTGCCGGGGAGCAGCATGGCGAATTCCTCGCCCCCGAAGCGGGCGAGGACGGCGCGGGCCTTGACGTGCTCGCGCATGACCATGGCCACGAGGCGCAGCACCTGGTCGCCGGTGATGTGACCGTAGACGTCGTTGAAGCGCTTGAACGAATCGACGTCGATGACGATCAGGCAGGCCGGGGCGGAGGCGGAGGCGCCCTGAACCAGCTGGAACAGGCTGTCCTCGAACTGCTTGCGGTTCGACAATCCGGTGAGCGGGTCGGTGAGGCTCTCCAGGCGCGTCGCCTCCAGGGTCTCCCGCAGGGTCTCGATCTCGCGCCGGCTCTCGCGCATGCGCGCCTCGAGGGTGCGGTTGTTGGCGGTGACCTCGCGGGTGGTCGCCACCAGGGCGGCGACGATCTTGTGCACGCACGCCGCGGTGGGAAGGGTGCCGTCGAGGTCCTTCGCCAGGTCGCGCAGCGAGGCGTCGTACTGGGCGGTGGAGCCCAGGGAGAGGTCCAGCACCTCCATCACCCCGGCGATCTCCGAGAGCACGCTGCTGCTCGCCCGCTCGGTGACGGACGAGAGGCGCGCGGGATCGAGGTAGGTTCCGTAGAGGCCGTCGACATCCGCCTCGGTCAACCGCCCCGCGGCCGCCGTGAGGCGCTTCACGGCGTCGTTCAGGTGCGGCTGGGTGCCCGAGACGTAGGCGTACCAGACGGCATAGGCGCGCGGCTCGGCCGACGGGCCATAATCGCGAATCAGCGCGTTGGCACGCTCGGCGAGCGCAAAGCTCCGGTCGCTGTCGCCATGACTGCCAGCCATCGTTCGTCCAACCGTCCCGTCCACCCGGCGCGATCCCGGAGCGTCCCCATGACGACCATCATGCGGTCACGTTCGTGGAGATGCGGTTAAGGTCGGCGCGGACGAACAACCTAGCGTACCGTTTGACCGGCAGTACTGGTCTACTTGGACGATTTGACCACGGCCGGACGCAACAGGAAGGCCGGTACGTGCGAGCCGAGGCCGACCGGCGTCTCGCCCTCGTCCTCCTCGCCGCGGCGACGGGGCGGACGACGCTCCTCGCGGGACCGCTCCGAATTTCGCTCGGGCCGGGGCGAACGCGGCTGGGCCTGCGCCGCGGGGGCGGGGGCGAGATCCTGTGCGGCCTCCGCCTCCGGGGCCGGACGCTCGGACGGGCCGCGGCGCGAGGTGCGTCCGCCGCGGGCGTCCCGCCGCCCCTCCCGCTTCGGCGCGCGCTCCTCCGCCGCCATCTCGGGCCGGTCGCCGGCCTCCGGCCTCGCGGCGTCGGACCGGGCGCCCTCGGCCCTCGGCTCCGCCCGTCCGGCCGATGCGGCGCGTCCCTCGGACCTCCGGCCCTCGGGCTTGCGCCCCTCTCCCCCCCGGACCTGCCGGCCGGACTTGCCGCGGTAGCGGGTGCGCGTCGCCTCGCCGCCCTCGGCGGAGGGGGCGGATTCGGGCACCGAGGCGAGGTCGCCCTCGGCCCAGGGAATCGGCTGGCCAATCAGCGCCTCGATGGCGTGGAGCGAGCGCTCGTCGGCCCGGCTCACCAGCGTGAAGGCATGGCCGGCGCGGCCGGCGCGGCCGGTCCGGCCGATGCGGTGCACGTAGTCTTCCGGGTGGTGCGGCACGTCGAAGTTGAAGACGTGGCTCACGGCCGGGATGTCGAGCCCGCGCGCCGCCACGTCGCTGGCCACCAGGAGCGGCACCTCGCCCGAGCGGAACCCGTCGAGGGCGATGGTGCGGGCGCGCTGGTCCATGTCGCCGTGGAGCGCCGCCACGTTGAAGCCGTGGCTCGCCAGGGATTTCTGCAGCAGCGCCACGTCGCGCTTGCGGTTGCAGAAGATGATGCCGTTGTTGAGTTCGGCCTCGCCGCGGATGAGGCGCCGCAGCAGGTCGCGCTTCTCGTGCCCCTCCGAGCTCGTCGCCACGAGCTTCTGCACGATGGTCGCGGCGGTGGAGGCGGGCCGGGCCACCTCGATCCGCTGCGGCGTGTGGAGGAACATGTCGGCCAGCCGCTCGATCTCCGGCGGCATGGTGGCGGAGAAGAACAGCGTCTGGCGCGTGAAGGGCACCATCTTCACGATGCGCTCGATGTCGGGGATGAACCCCATGTCGAGCATCCGGTCCGCCTCGTCGATGACGAGGAGCTCGACGCCGGTGAGCAGCAGCTTGCCGCGCTCGAAATGGTCGAGGAGGCGGCCCGGCGTCGCGATCAGCACGTCGGTGCCGCGCATCAGCTTGGCGTCCTGCTCGGCGAAGGAGACGCCGCCGATGATCAGGGCGACGTTGAGCTTGTGGTTGATGCCGTAGCGGTCGAAATTCTCCACCACCTGGGCGGCGAGTTCGCGGGTCGGCTCCAGGATCAGCGTGCGCGGCATGCGGGCCCGGGCCCGGCCGTTCTCCAGGAGCGTCAGCATCGGCAGCGTGAAGGCCGCCGTCTTGCCGGTGCCGGTCTGGGCGATGCCGAGAACGTCGCGGCGCGCGAGCACGTGGGGGATGGCCTGGGCCTGGATCGGCGTGGGCTCGGAATAACCGGCCGCCGTGACGGCCTGGAGGACCTTGTCGCTCAATCCGAGGTCGGCAAAAGACATATTCTATGAGAACCGTTGCGCGCGGGAATGGACCAACCGGCGCGGAGGACATCGACACGGCGACGGCTGGCATCAGGGGCGGCTTCGACACACGACCCGCCGCGCACACGCGTTGCGGGGGACACTTAGGGCCTTGCACGGCCTTGTCAATCGAGAGGAACCCGCACAGGACGGCTTATCCGCAAGCCGGTGCGCCTCACGAGCGATGCGCCCGACGACCGGACCACGCTGGCCGGCCCCTTGCCTCGGCCGCGCGATCCCGACCCGGACCGAGGACCGCCCGTGCGCATCCTGCTCATCAATCCCAACACCACCGCCTCCGTCACCGACCTCGTGGCCGGCCATGTCCGGGCGATCGCCGGGGAGGGGGTCGTCCTGGTGCCCGCCACCGGCCGGTTCGGAGCGCGCTACATCTCCAGCCGCGCCGCGGCGGCGATCGCCGGGCACGCGGCCCTCGACGCCTTCGCCGAACACGGGGCCGGCTGCGACGCGGTCTATCTCGCCTGCTTCGGCGATCCCGGCCTCGCCGCCCTGCGGGAGGTCTCCCCCGTGCCGGTGGTCGGGATGGCGGAGGCCGCCTGCCGGGCCGCCGGCGCGGACGGCCGGCGCTTCGCCATCGTCACGGGCGGCGTCCTGTGGGGGCCGATGCTCACGGAATTCGTCGCCGGCCTCGGCCTCGGCGAGCGCCTGACCGGCGTGCGCACCGTGGCGCCCACCGGCGCCGAGATCGCCGCCGATCCGGAGGCGGCCCTCGGCCTCCTGGCGGCGGCCTGCACCGCCTGCGTCCGGGAGGACGGCGCCGAGGCGGTGATCCTCGGCGGCGCGGCCCTCGCCGGGCTCGCGGCCCGCATCCAGCCCGCCGTCCCGGCACCGGTGCTCTGCTCAGTGGAGGCCGGGACCCGCGCGGTGCTGGCCGCCGCCGGGGGAGGGCGCGCGGCGGGTACGGCCCCCTCGCTCGCCAGCATCGGCCTGTCGCCGGCGCTCGCCACCCTGCTGGCCGGCGCCTGACGCCCGCGCCCTGCGATGCCGAGCGAGGGCGCGGGCTCGCCCCGGGGCGCGCCCGGTCCCTCGTGACGGGCCTCCCGGTGCCGGCGCCGACGGCCGGGAGCGACGCCCCGTCGCCCCGGGCGATGGGGCAGGGGCCGCCGATCCTCGTGGAGCCCCCGGGTGCCGAGCCCGCCGGCGTCGCTGGCCGAGGCCGCTCCCTCGCCCCAGCGGAGCTCGTCCGGGCCATCCATGAGACGGTCTCAACCTCCCGGTCACCGTGATCGCCTATCCCGGACGCTCGCCTTCGCCGATCCGAAGCAGCCCTGCGGCCCAACCGCCGCCGGCCGCGCCCGCCTCAGCAGTCGCGCCGCATTCCGCACGGGCCGCCTGACCCGCGCGGCGCGACGCCCCCTCGCCGACCGCGTCGCGTTGCCGACATCCGGCAAGCAGCGATCCGCAGGATGCAAGAAAAATCCGGTGCAGCGCCGACAGGAGCATCATTCTGCCGAAAGATCGGATCTCAAGAAAGTGTTGCGAAGGGCCTTGATTTCAACAATCAGCTCCCAATGCACCGCTCATCTGTTTCCGATGAATGTGCGTGATGGCACCGATGCGCAAAGGTCATGATGACCCGCCGCTAACCTTTACCCTTCTTTGACATCTGAGCGCCTATTAGGTGGCCTTGTTGCAGGAAAGCGACAGACCTCGCGTCGGCCAGGGACTACAAGCGCGCCGGCTCTCGCCAACCAGGACCAGGTAAACCAATGAAAAGACTGCTTCTCGCCTCCACCGTGCTCGCCGGCCTGACTGCCGTCGCTTCGGCCGCCGACCTTCCGCGCCGCGCGGCTCCCCCGGTGTTCGTGCCGGTGCCGGTGTTCACCTGGACCGGGTTCTACGCCGGTTTCAACGCCGGTTACGGCTTCGACGCCTCCAACCGCGACACCAACGTCTACAACAACGTGTTCCCGAACCTCGTTCGCGGTGGCCCGAACCTGATCGCCGGCGCCGGTGGCCCGTCGCAGGTCGCCTACTCGAACAA
>NZ_JBYSXL010000098.1:0-13011 GCF_058782155.1 Methylobacterium sp. FW306-05-D | reverse complement strand
GCACCACCTGCTCCGCACCCGTCTTCTGACCTCGCCGCATGTCCAGCTCCTTCGGTCCTGGCTGATCCTCTCAATCACCTGCGCGCCGCCTCGTGAGCGGCGGCTTGCCGGCGCGCGACCTGCCGTGTGCGCGGCGGGCGCGGCATTCTCCTCGCATCGCCGCGGAACGCAGAACGTCATCGTCTCGCGCGGCCGATCTTCGAAAGACCATTCTCTCGACTTTGTCCGGGTGGCTCGGCATCATCAATTATACAATACACATTACCTGCGAGGTGCGACGGGCCAGTCGATGACCCGTCGTATCGCGCCTCATGACTGAGAACTACGTGCCATCGCCCCATCTCGCCCTTGAAGCCATCGGATTCCGACATGGCCGTAGACCTGTTCTCGAACAGGCCTCGCTGCAGATCGCACCCGGCGAACGGGTCGGCATCCTCGGACGCTCCGGCGTCGGCAAGTCCACCCTGCTCCAGATCGTCGCCGGTCTCGTTCAGCCGTCGTCCGGCGCGGTCAGGATCGATGGCCTGCCCGTCAGGGGGCCCGTTCCGGGTGCCACGATGATGTTCCAGCGCCCAGCCCTGCTGCCTTGGGCGAGCGCGCTCGACAACGTGCTTCTACCGGCCTGGTTGTCAGGCGGATACGACCATGACCGGGCGGACGCGCTTCGCATCCTCGGTGAAGTCGGTCTGGCCGATAGGGTCCATGCCAAGCCGCATGCGCTCTCGGGCGGGCAGCAGCAGCGCGTGGCCCTGGCGCGGGCGCTCGCCAGCCGGCCGCGGCTCCTGCTGCTCGACGAGCCCTTCTCCGCCCTCGACCCTGAAATGCGCACCGCCCTGCGGACGGATGTGAAGCGCATCGCGGGCGCGCGCGGCCTGACGCTGGTGATCGTGACCCACGATCCGGCCGACGTCGCCGCCCTGGCCGACCGCGCCGTCGTACTCGGCGGCGTGCCCGCCGGCATCGTCGCGGATTTTCCCATCCGGTCCGAGGCCGAACTCCGGGCGCAGCTCGGTGAACAGCCTCTTTCCGTCAAACGCGAAGCGGCCTGACGCGGACTTCGCCCCGAATCGGATTCCATGATGACTGCCCCCGACGACCTGTCCGCCCTGTGGACGCACGAATGGACGCGTGCCGACTGGACCCGCCGCGACACCCTCGACACACTGGCGCGCGGCGGCCTCGCCGCCCTGCTGGGTGGTGCCGGTTTCGGCCTGTCGAGCCGGGCCGCGCACGCGGCCGATGACGACGTGGTGCGCATCGGCTACCTCCCGATCACCGACGCCGCCGCCCTCCTGGTCGCCCACGCCAAGGGTTATTTCGAGGAGGCCGGCCTCAAGGTGGCCGAGCCGACACCCGTGCGGTCCTGGTCGGCCCTGGTCGAGGGCTTCGCCGCCGGCAAGTTCAACCTCGCCCACCTGCTCAAGCCCATCCCGGTCTGGATGCGCTACAACAACAAGTTCCCGGTCAAGGTTTTGGCCTGGGCCCACACCAACGGCTCCGGCATCGTCGTCGGCGGCAATAGCGGGATCACCGACTTCAGGGGGCTTGCCGGCAAGCGGGTCGCGGTTCCGTACTGGTACTCGATGCACAACGTGGTGCTGCAATACGCCTTACGTGAATCCGGCATCACGCCGGTGATCCGGGGCGAAGCCGGCTCCGGTGAATGCGCCCTCCAGATCCTGCCGCCACCCGAGATGCCGGCGGCGCTGGCGGCCGGCAAGGTCGACGGCTACATCGTGGCCGAGCCGTTCAATGCGCTCGGCGAAATCAAGGCCGGCGCCCGGATGCTGCGCTTCACCGGGGACATTTGGAAAAATCACCCCTGCTGCGTGGTCGTCGCCCATGAGCGGACAACGGTGGAGCGCCCCGAATGGACGGGCAAGGCCATCGACGCCATCGTGCGCGCGCAGGCCTATGCGTCCGCCAACAAGGAGGCCGTGGCCCGGCTCATCTCGAAGGACGGACGCGGCTACCTGCCGATGGCCGCCGACGTGGTGGTCAAGGCAATGACCGATTACGGTTCCGCCTATGCGGCGAGCGGTGCCATCCGCCACGCGGACTGGGCGGCGAGCCGCATCGACTTCCAGCCCTGGCCCTATCCGTCCGCGACCCGCCTGATCGTCGAGGCCATGGGCCGGACCGTGGTGGAGGGCGACGCGACTTTCCTCAAAGGGCTCGATCCGGATTTCGTCGCGCGCGATCTCGTCGACGACCGCTTCGTGGCCGCATCCCTCAAGCGCTTCCCCGATGCGTTCCCCGGGTCCGGCACCGACCGCACCGAGACGCTGTCGCTATGACCGTGGGCCTCCTGAAGACCGCTTCGTCGGGCATCGGCGGTCCCACGTCCGCGGGCGTCTGGCCGGAGGGCCGATTCCTGGCCGGCCTGCTGCATCGGACAACGCCGCTTCTCGGTGTCGGCGCCCTCTTGGTGCTGTGGTTCGCGGCCGGCCACCTCCTCACGAACGATCCGGCCTACACCGCCTTCGCAGGCTTCGCTCCCGGTCCGGCCCTCGCGTCGTTCGCCGATCTCCTCGCCTCAGGCGAGGCTTGGCGGGCCGCGCTGCCGAGCCTTGCTCGAATCGGCCAGGGCCTCGCCTACGCCTTCGTGCTTGGGGTGCCGTTCGGATTGCTCGTCGGGGCCTCGCCGCTGGCCGAGCGCGCCCTGCAGCCCCCCTTCCAGCTCCTGCGCATGGTTTCGCCGCTGGCCTGGATGCCGGTAGCGGTGCTGGCCTTCCCGACCTGGGAGGGCGCCATCGTGTTCCTCATCGCGGCCGCCGCGATCTGGCCGATCCTGTTCTCCACCGCGGCCGGCGTGAAGCGGATCGATCCGATCTGGCTCACCCTCGCGCGCAACCTCGGCGGCGGCCGTCTCGCCACCCTGCGCCGCATCGTAGTTCCGGCCGTGCTGCAGGACATCCTCACCGGCCTGCGCCTGGCACTCGGCGTCGCCTGGATCGTCCTCGTGCCGGCCGAGTATCTCGGGGTCACCAGCGGCCTCGGCTACGCCATCAACGACGCGCGCGACACCCTCTCGTACGACCGCTTGGCGGCCCTCGTCCTGCTGATCGGATTGATCGGCTACGCCCTCGATGGCGGCCTCGGACGGCTCGCTGCCCGTGCCCGCTGGATTCCCGCGACCTGAAAGGAACGCCCATGTCGTCCGCCTCCGTGAGAGAGATCGTCCAGACCTTCGAGACCATCGATCGGGATGCCCTGGCGGCCCTGTCGGAGAAGGGCCGCGCCGATCCGATGGCCGTTCGCACGGTGCGCGCCCGGACTATCGCCGAGGGTCGGCGCTTCCGTCATCTCAACTACGTGCGCAACCTCGACGCCCACGTGGTGGACGAGCCGCCCGGGCTCCTCGGCGACGACACCGCCCCGAACCCCACCGAGGCGCTGCTCGCGGCGCTGGGCACCTGCGTGGCCGTCGGCCTCCAAGCCAACGCGGTCGCGCGCGGCTGGACCGTGCGCGGCATCGAGATCGAGAGCGAGGGCGACATCAACATCACCTCGGTCTGGGGGACGGGCGACCTGTCGCCGAAGACCGTCGGCCTCACCGCCGTGCGCATGACCGCGCACCTCGACATCAAGGGTGCGAGCCAAGCCGAACTCGACGACCTCGTGACCCATGCGGGTGACTGGTCGCCAGTGCTCAACACGGTCAGGAATCCCGTCGCCGTCAGCCTCGTCCGCAATCGATGAGCGCGGCCCTCGCCCGCCCCGCGGCGCTTCCCGAAGTCCCTCGGGACGTCGCCGGCGTCGTGCGTGACGAACTCGGGCCCCGCGTCGGCGAGATCGACGGGGGACTCTATCCGGACGGCGTGCTGCGCGGCCTCGGCGCCGTCGGTGCTTATGCCCACCACACGCAGGGGTCGCCCAAGGGACTGATCCGGGCCGTGGAAGCGATGGCGGCGGTGGGGTCCGCCTGCCTGTCGACGGCCTTCTGCGTCTGGTGCCAGGACGCCCTCGCCTGGTACCTCGCCCACGGCGACGCGCCTGCCCGCGACCGCCATCTGACCGGCATCGCCAGCGGTGTACGCCTCGGCGGCACCGGGCTGTCCAATCCCATGAAGGCGTTCGCCGGCATCGAGCCCCTTGCCCTCACGGGCCGGCGCGTGCCTGGTGGCTACCGGGTGCGCGGGCGCCTACCCTGGGTCTCCAATCTCGGCCCCGGCCACCCGTTCGCCAGCATCTTCGCCCTCGATGACGGCCGCCGCGTCATGGCGGTGTTCGCGGCAGGTCAGGAAGGGGTCGCCATCGCGGCCAACGCCCGCTTCGTGGCGCTGGAGGGCACCGGAACCTACACGGTGATGGTCCGCGACGCCTTCGTGCCGGACGACGACGTGATCGCCCCCGACGCCACCGCCTTCGTCCCCCGCATCCGCAACGGCTTCGTGCTGCTCCAGGCCGGCATGGGGCTGGGGCTCGCCCGGGGCGTCGCCGCGCTGATGCGTGCGGATGCCCGGGGTGCCCGAGACGGCGCGGCGCTCCCCCTCGGGGCGGACGGAATCGACGCGCGGGCGACCGACCTGTGGACGCGGCTCGTGCACGCGGCCGAACGCCATGCCGATCCGGCGGCGGGCGCCTTCCGCGAGACCCTGCGCCTGCGCCTCGACATCTCCTGGCTCGCCCTGGAGGCGGCGCAGGCCGCCATGCTCCAGTTCGGCGCGCGCGGCTATCTCGAAGGCTCCGAACCCTTCCGGCGCCTGCGCGAGGCGCAGTTCGTGGCCATCGTCACACCCTCGGTGAAGCACCTCACGCGGGAACTCGCGCGCGCGTGACGGCCGCGTGTCAGCGCGCGGTGCGCAACAAGTGCGGTCGGATGATCGTGAGCATGCGCTCGGCCGACGTACCCGGCGGGAAGAAGCCGAGATACGTCCCCGACCGGTCCATGAGGTAGATGAAGGCCGAGTGGTCGATCCGCCGTTCACCATTCGCCCCGACGCTTGCCTCGGCGAAGACCTTGTAGGCATCGGTCGCTCTGCGGATCGCGGCCGGATCGCCCGTGAGTCCAATCAGGCGCGGATGAAAGCTCGGTACGTACTCGGCCAATTGCGCGACGGTGTCGCGTTCAGGGTCGAGGGTGATGAACAGGGGCTGGACCGCTTCCGCCTCTGTACCGAGCAAGGTGAGGGCGCGCGCGATCTCCATGAGGTCGGTCGGACAGACGTCGGGGCATCCGGTATAGCCAAAGGACACGATCAGGAGCTTGCCGCGAAAGTCGGCCTCCGTGCGTGCGCGTCCCGTCTGGTCGATCAGCGCGAAGGACCCGCCGACCGGCTCGCGGTTCCACATCAGCACGTCCATCAGGTCCGCGGCCGTGCGGCGCGCCGGCTCCGCGGCCTCGGGCGCGGCCGAACACAGGGCGACGCACAGGGCCGCGGAAGCCGCCCTAAGCACCGAAGGTCAGACGGCTGCCGGTGGTCGGGACGATGACGTGGGTGGGCATCTGCGCTTGGGCCTCCAGGGCGAAGTTGAGTCCGCTGCAATGCATCGGGATGACCACGTCGGGCTTGAGCTTGCCGATCTCGGCGACGACCTGGGTCAGGTAATCCTGCGGCGCCGGCCCGAGATGGAAGCCGCCGACGATGGCGTGGACACGTTCGATGCCCGAGACAGCCTGGGCCTGCCGCACGGAGTTCACGATCCCCACATGGCCGCAGGAACTGATGACGACGAGCCCCTTGCCCTTCACGTTGAAGCAGGTCGCGTGCTCGTGGACGTGCTCGTCGGGAATGATCTTCCCCTGGAGTTCGACGGCGGAATAGTGGCCGGCATCGCAGCCGAGGCCATCCTTGATCCCGCGCTCGACGAAGGTGTTGGGCAGGATCCGCTCGATGGAGGAGCGCTGGATCTGGCCGGTGGTGAAGGCATGGCCCGCCACCACGGTCGGCGTCTCGCACAGGACCGTCCTGATCCTCTGCGCCGTCAGGTCGCGCCGGTCGAGCTGGCCGAAATCCGTGAACTGCCCCTGCGTGCGTCCGGGGCTGACCCGGTGGCAGAAATTGTCCTCGCCGCCGGCATAGAGGGTGAGGTTGGCCGGCAGAGACGCGCGGTACTTCTCCAAAAATCCGTTCAGGCCGCCGTAATGGTCGTGATGGCCGTGGCTGACGATGAGGGCGTCGATCCTGGAGGGGTCGACCTGAAGGATCTCGATGTTGTTGAGCAACGCATCGGGGCTGTAGCCGAAATCGAGCAGGATCGTGCGCGCTTCGTCCGCGCGACGGGACTCGGCGAAGAGCGAGAGACCCCACTGGTTGTGAAGGACCTTGCGGTAATCGCTTCCGCGCCCGTTGCCGGGAGGTTGGTGGAGCACGCCCTGCACGGTCGCGGGCTTGAGGAACTGGTCGTGGGACGAGTCGATCAGCACGCGCAGGCTGAGTGTGTCGACGGTGGGCACCTCGATGGGCGCGGCACTCGCGAACTCGATGCAGGAAAACCCCGCTGCCGCGCTCCCGGCCCACATCGCCGAGGCCTTCAGGAAGTTGCGTCTGCCGATGCGCCCGACCATGCCATCCTCCCCGGCGCCTGATTCCGCCGCCACCTGATCACTATAGCTGAGCCTTGTCTGAAGAACGCACTGTATTTTCAGGCGTATTCAGTCATCTTTACTTATCATGCATCGATGCAGAGAAGTTTCTTCTCGGAGCGACATCCGGCTGAGGCCGAATTTTTGAGTGATTGCCGCGCGGCCTGTCAGGGACGTCTACGACGTAGTCGATGCAGCCGCATCTCGACTGCGCATCCTCGCAGGCCGGCAACCGTCACGGTCACGAGGGCCAAAGTCCCCACGGAACGGCAGATGCGGAAGGGCCGCCGAGGCGGGGGGGGGCAACTCAAATGTGCCGGTCTCGATCGGCGAGGAGGTCGACCGACGAGACAATCAACACCCGATCGAAAGACCTGCCGGTAAAACCTTCCGGGTATTTCACGGTCTTCGAAAGCCTCTTCTCCCTTCGAGGGGCTATACTGTCTTCTCCAAGATGCCGCGCCATTCCATCTCGGGATGTCGTCGATCCGGCGGTGGGATGCATGAGTGCGATCGACCTGTACTTGGAAGACAAGCGGCGGGCCCTCGCGGCACGCGGCGAGCGGATTCTGGCGGGTGCCGTTTCCTCGGTGCCTCTGGCCGCAAGGGTGACGGTGGAGGGCCGCAGCGGCGTGCGTCGGATCGGCATCCGCCGGCATGCCATCGTGACGGACAGCCTTCCCGACTTCGCCGGGTTCGATCTCGGTCCCGGCTCGCCGGAGCTCCAGCTCGGCGTCCTCGGGTCCTGCCTCGCCCATACGGTGCTGATCCAGGCCGCCCTTCACGACGTGCCGGTCACCTCCCTGGAAGTCGAGGTCTCGGGGATCTTCGATCCGCGCGCCGGCTCGGACGGCTTCGAGGCGGTGCCGGTGTATCCACAGGACCTGAGCTACGAGCTACGCCTCGACTCTCCGGCCGATTCGGCGCGGGTCCAGGCCCTCCACGCCCAGGTCGAAGCCGCCTGCCCGATCCTCAACCTGCTGCGCCTGCCACAGGCCGTCAGCGGACGCTTGACCAACGCCGCGCCGGCTTCCCGGGCGGATGCGCTTCCCGAGGAGACCATCGCGTGATCATCACCAGACGTCGGTTCCCAGGCCTCTTGGTCGCCCTCGGGACGATCCTCGGGGCCATGCCGCCTGCTGCCGCGCAGGAGCCCGCGCCGAAGGAGTTCCGGGTCGGCTACCAGAAGATCGGGCTCATCGTCGTGACGCGCCAGCAGGCGACGATCGAGAAGCGCCTCGCCGCGCAGGGCACGAAAGTCCAGTGGGTCGAATTCCAGGCCGGACCACCCCTGCTCGAAGCCCTCAACGCGGGCAGCATCGACTTCGGCTATACCGGCGACGCGCCACCGATCTTCTCGCAGGCGGCGGGCGGCAACCTGGTCTATGTCGCCGCCTCCGCGCCCTCGGGTGATGGCGAAGCGATCCTGGTCAAGGCGGATTCGCCGATCCGGTCGGTGGCCGATCTGAAGGGCCGCAAGGTCGCGGTCGGGCGCGGCACGAGTGCGCATAACCTTCTCATCGCCGCCCTCGAGAAGGCGGGCCTCACGTTCTCGGACATCACGCCCGCCTATCTGACGCCGGCCGATGCCGGCTCGGCTTTCGCCAACGACAGCGTCGATGCTTGGTCGATCTGGGATCCCTACTTCGCGGTGGGACAGGCCCGTAGCCAGACGCGGGTGCTCACGACCTCCGGCCAGACCCTCGATGTGTCAGCCTACTTCCTGGCCAACAAGACCTTCGCGAATCGATATCCGAGAGTCATCACCGCCACCTTGTCGGCGCTCTCCGAATCGGCGGCCTGGGCCGACGGCCACCGTGATGAGGTGGCGCAGGCCCTGGCCACCGTGACGGGGATTCCCTTCGCGATCCAGAAGGTCGCGGCGGATCGCACGCAATTCGCGGTCCGGCCGCTCTCCGACGCGATCCTGTCCAACCAACAGGCGACGGCGGACCGCTTCCACCGCCTCGGACTCATCCCCCGTCCCATTACCATCCGGGACATCGTCTGGGCGCCGCCGCGCACCTGATCGGGCCGGGACCGGTCGGGTGCGGGGGTGAGAAGAGGCATCGGCGTTGGCATGGCGCGGGCGGACGCACTTTCTTTCTTGGTCGGCATTCGTGGAAAGACCGTTCGCGAATAGCCGAAAAATGAGAATTCACCTGATCAAGCCGCACTGCTAATCACGTTCATACTATTCAATACATCATTCGCATGGCAGGACGCGGCAGGCTAACAGCCCGGGCTTCCGCATGCACGGATGGGAGTGGCAAGATGGTGTCAGGACCGATGCGCGGTTTCGCGGGAGCGATGCTCGGGCTGGCGCTCACGGCGGGCGCGCTCCGGGCCGAGCCCGCCAGAAGCGGCGGAACCCTGACGGCGATCGTGCAGCCCGAGCCCGTCATCCTCACGGCGGCGGTCAGTTCCGCCGCCCCGACCGGGGTGGTCAGCGGATCGATCTTCGACGGCCTCGTGGACTACGACCGCGACCTCAAGCCGGTCCCGGCACTGGCCACGGCATGGGAAACCGCACCCGACGGCCTCAGCCTGACCCTGCACCTGCGCCCCAACGTCACCTGGCACGACGGCCGGCCCTTCACGGCGTCGGACGTGAAATGGACGCTGGAGAACGTCTGGACCAAGATCCACCCGCGCAACCAGATCACCTTCGGCAAGGTGACGTCCGTCGAAACGCCCGATCCACTGACCGTGATCCTGCGCCTCAGCCAGCCTTCACCGGCAATCCTGTCGTCGCTCAACAGCAATGGCGCCCAGGTTCTGCCCAAGCATCTCTATGAAGGCACCGACGTGCTCTCGAACCCCTACAACAACAAGCCGGTCGGCACCGGGCCATTCGTCTTCAAGGAATGGAGCCGGGGCAATCACATCGTGCTTGAGCGCAACCCGAACTACTGGGACGCTGGCAAGCCCTATCTCGACCAGGTCGTCTTCCGCGTCCTGCCCGATGCGGCCGCCCGCGCCGCCGCCCTGGAGAAGGGCGAGGCGCAGTACGCCCCCTTGAGCCCGGTGCCCCTGCGCGATGCCGCCCGCCTCGGGAGCCTCCCGAACCTGCGGATCGAGACCTCCGGCTACGAATGGCTCTCGCCCTGGCTGTTTGCCGACTTCAACGTCGAGCGTGGCCCCCTTAGGGACGTGCGCGTGCGTCGCGCCCTGGCCCGGTCGATCGACCGCGCCGCGCTGGCCAAGGTGGTGTGGTTCGGCTTCGGTCGGCCGGCGACGAGCCCGGTGCCGTCGACGCTCGTTGGCTTCCACGCCGAGGGCGGCCCGGCCTATCCGTTCGACGTCAAGGCCGCCGAGGCGCTCCTCGACGAGGCCGGGCTGAAGCGCGGCGCCAACGGAACGCGTTTCGCCCTCGATATCGATTACATTCCCTACGGCGACGATTTTAAGCGCACGGCCGAGTTCCTGAAGGCGTCCCTCCGTCGGGTCGGCGTCGAGGCCAATATCCGCAGCCAGGATACGCCCAGCTACACGCGCCGCATCTACGGGGACCGCGACTTCGATATCGCCATCACCTGGTTCGCCGCCTTCTCGGATCCGCAGGTCGGCGTCACCCGGGCCTACTGGTCGGCCCCCATCGGCAAGAACATCCCCTGGACGAACGGTTCGGGCTACCGCAATCCGGAGGTGGACGGCCTGATCGCGGCCGTGCAGGGCGAGGCGGATCCGGGCAAGCGCCGTGAATTCTTCCGACGCTTTCAGGAGATCGTACTCACCGACCTGCCGACCCTGCCGCTTCTGGAGTTGAAGTTCTTCACCGTCGAGGCAGCGAATCTGCGCCACGGCGCCCGTGGCGATCAAGTCTACGGCACGTTCCGCGACTTCTCCTTCGATGGGCCGGGGCCCGGTCATTCCCGCGCCAGCGCCGATTGAGGCGGCGATGCATCGTCACGCGCGGACGCTCGGCGTCCTCGGCCGGCGCCTCGCCCAGATGGTGTCGGTGGTGATCGGCATCGCCGTCATCAACTTCGTCCTGCTGCATCTGGCACCGGGCGACGCGGTGCAGGTGCTGGCCGGAGAGGCCGGTTCGGCGACGCCCGAGTACATCGCGGCCCTGCGCGCGCAGTTCGGCCTCGACCAACCCCTGGTCGTGCAGTTCGGCAAGTACCTCGCCAACGTCCTGACCCTCGATCTCGGTTTCTCCTTCCGTCAGGGCCTGCCCGTGGCGCGCTTGATCCTTGACCGAGTCGGGCCGACCCTGCTCTTGATGGGCACGAGCATCGGGTTCTCGATCCTCGCGGGCGGCGCCCTCGGCTATGCCGCCGCGCGCCATGCGGGCCGGCCCCTCGACACCGCGATCGCGATCCTGGCCCTGATCTTCTACGCCACGCCGGTGTTCTGGATCGGTGTGATGCTGATCGTCGTGTTCTCGGTCTGGCTCGACTGGCTGCCGGTCGGCGGTATGGCGCAGGTGGAGGCGGGCCTCACCGGCCTCGCCTACGCGGGCGACGTCGCCCGGCACCTCGTGCTCCCGGCGCTGACCCTCGGCCTCTACTACCTCGCGGTCTACACCCGCCTGACCCGCGCGGCGATGCTGGAGGCCTACGCCCAGGATTACGTGCGGACAGCCATCGCCAAGGGTGTGCGGCCGGGCCGGATCGCCCGCCGGCACGTTCTGCGCAACGCGCTCCTCCCCATCGTCACGCAGCTCGGCCTGCAGCTTGGCGCGATCCTCGGCGGTGCGGTCCTCGTCGAGACCGTCTTCGCTTGGCCGGGTCTGGGACGGCTCGCCTTCGAGGCCCTGTTCCAGCGCGACCTCAACCTGCTCCTCGGCATCCTGCTGTGCAGTTCGGTGGTGGTCGTGCTGGCCAACCTCGCGGTCGACTTCGCCTACGCGGCGCTCGATCCCCGGACGGTCAGATCGTGACCGCCACGCTCGCCTTGCCCCCCGCGCGGTCGCGCCCGCCGGGCCTCCTCGGGCGGCTCGTACGGCGCCCATCCGGCCTCATCGGCCTCGCCCTGCTCGGCCTCGTCTGCGGCCTGGGGCTGGCCGCCCCGCTCCTCTATCCGGGTGACCCGTTGGACATGGTCGCCGCGCCCCTGCAATGGCCGGGCGCCGACCCGGCTTATCCCCTCGGCACCGACATGCTGGGGCGCGACCTCGCCGCCGGCATCGCTTACGGCGCCCGGATCTCCCTTCTGATCGGCGCCGTCGCCACCCTGGTCGCCCTCGTCATCGGCGTCGGGATCGGGGCCACCGCCGGGTTCTACGGGGGCCGGACGGACGCGACCCTGATGCGGCTCACCGAGCTGTTCCAGACCATTCCGCCCTTCCTGTTCACCCTGACGATCGTCGCGGTGCTGCAGCCCTCCCTGCCCACCATCGTGCTCGCGATCGGACTGACCGGCTGGCCGGCGCTCGCCCGGCTCGTGCGCGCCGAGGTGCTGCGCCTGCGCGACGGGGAACTCGTGCAGGCCTCGATCGTGATCGGTGCCACCGATGCCCGCATCCTCTGGCTCCACATCCTGCCGAACGTGCTGGCTCCGGTGATCGTCTCCGCTTCGATCCTCGTGGCGAACGCGATCCTGGCCGAGTCGAGCCTCGCCTTTCTGGGGCTCGGTGATCCGAACGTCATCAGCTGGGGCGGCATGGTGGGTGCCGGGCGCGAGGTGATCCGGACCGACGGGTTCGTCGCCACCGTGCCGGGCCTCGCCATCGTGGCGGCGGTGCTCGCCCTGAATCTCCTGGGCGATGGGCTCAACGACGCCCTCGGGCCGAGGCGGGACGAGCGATGAGCCGGCCAAAGCCGATCCTGGAGGTCGAGGACCTCTCCGTCGCCTTCCACGACCGCAATGGCGTGCACGCGGCGGTCCGAGGCCTCAGCTTCGCGGTCGCGCCCGGTGAAACCCTGGCGATCGTCGGCGAATCCGGCTGCGGCAAGTCGTTGACCGCCTTCGCTCTGCTCGGCCTGCTGCCTGACCAAGCCCGCGCTGGCGGCCGGGTCCGCCTGGAGGACCGCGACATCCTCGGGCTCCAAGGCGAGGCGATGCGGACCTTGCGCGGCGCGCGCATCGCCATGATCTTCCAGGAGCCGATGACGGCCCTGAACCCGGTCCTGACCATCGGGGCGCAGATCGTCGAGGCGATCCGCGAGCACGAACCGGTGAACGAGCCCGAGGCCCGCGCCCGTGCCATCGGGCTGATCACCCGGGTCCGCATCCCCGATCCGGAGCGCCGCTTCGACGACTATCCCCACCGCCTGTCGGGGGGCATGCGCCAGCGCGTGATGATCGCGATGGCGCTCGCCTGCGCACCGGCCGTCCTCGTGGCCGACGAGCCGACCACCGCCCTCGACGTGACGGTGCAGGCGGAAATCCTTGACCTAATCGACGCGTATCGTCGGGACACCGGCATGGCGGTGGTCTTGATCAGCCACGACCTCGGGCTCGTCGCCGAGCATGCGGACCGGGTCCTGGTGATGTATGCGGGTCGCGCGATCGAGACCCGCCTACATCACCAG
>NZ_JBYSXL010000097.1:0-13193 GCF_058782155.1 Methylobacterium sp. FW306-05-D | reverse complement strand
ACCCTCCCCGAGACCCGGCCGGCCCCCGCCGCCGGTTCGAACCGGCCCCCTGCGACGCGCCGTCACGGCAGACATGCCTGGCTGGCCCTCGGCCTGACGGGGCTGCTCGGTGCCGTCTGGGCCGTCGCCATCGCGAGTCGCTACCCCAACATCCTTCCGGGCTAGATCTCACCCGAAGAGATTCCTGTTGATGGCTCCAACTCCGTAGTTGTCGCGGGGAACGCGGCAACAGGTTGAAGCGTAGCGTCTCCAGGAATACCGGAGGCCGGCGATGCTATTAGCGGACGACGGACGCCCAACGGGAGTGACCTGGAACTACACCCGGAAAGAAATCCTGGCCGATGGCGCCGTGCATGTCGTGGGCGTCGCCCTCGGCGTCGCCGGTGCCATCGCCATCGTGGTGATCGCCGCCCTCTCGCCGCTCTCGCTTCTCGAGCGCGCCGGGGTCACGATCTACGCCGCCGGCCTCGTCTCGATGCTCGGCGTCTCGGCCACCTACAACATGTGGCCGGTCTCCCGGCGCAAGTGGCTGCTGCGGCGCGCGGACCACGCCCTGATCTACCTGATGATCGCCGGCACCTACACGCCCCTCGTGGCCCTGGTGGGCGACGGGTTGCCGGCCTGGAGCCTGCTCGGCACGGTCTGGCTGGTGGCGGCGATCGGCATCGCCCTGAAGCTGCTCCTGCCCGGCCGCTACGACCGCGCCTCGATCGGGCTCTACCTCACCCTCGGCTGGAGCGGTGTCGTCGCCTACGACGCGGTGATCGGCCGGCTCGGCGCCGACGCCCTCTGGATGCTCGCCGCGGGCGGCGTGCTGTACTCCCTCGGGGTGATCTTCCACGTCTGGCGCAGCCTGCCGTACCAGAACGCGATCTGGCATGCCTTCGTGCTGGCCGCCACGGCCTGCCACTACGGAACCGTGATGGCGACCGTGATGGGCGCCGGAGCCTGAGGGTTCCGCAAGGCCCGGCGCCGGAGCGCCGAGTCCGCTCGCCGGGTCTACTTGCCGGTGCAGAGGCCGCGATCGGCGAGGGTGCGGTGCTCGCGCGGGTCGCAATCCGTCGAGAGGAACGAGGCCCATTCGGCGGGGGTGCCGTAGAAGGCGTTGCGGTCGACGTCGCCGCGCACGCCGGGCACCCGGCCGGTGGAGGTGAACTGCCACAGCATCCACTTGCGCTTGGCGTAGCGCTGCTCCGGCTCGGCGGCCGTGGAGCGGACCCAGTGCGGGTAGTCGGGAAGCTCGTCCTCGAGCACGTCCTTGTGGAAGGTGATGTCGGTGTAGATGATCGGGCGCTTGCCGGTGTAGCGCTCCATCTCGTCGAGCATGTAGCGGATCATCGACAGGGCCTGGGCCTTGGGCAGCTTCTTGGGGCAGAGCTGCGAATGGCCGTTCCACTCTACGTCGAGGACGGGGGGGAGGGCGGTCGGATCGTTGGGGACGTTCTTCTTGAACCAGGCCATCTGGTCCTGGGCCGAGCGGCACCAGAACACGAAGTGGTAGGCGCCCCGCGGCACGCCGGCCTGGGCCGCGCCGTCCCAGTTCGCCCGGAAGCGCTCGTCCACGTGGTCGCCGCCCTCGGTCGCCTTGATGAAGGCGAACTGGGTGCCGGCCGCCCGCACCGACATCCAGTCGATGGGGCCCTGCCACTTGGAGATGTCGATGCCCTGGACCGGGTGCTGCTTGGCCCGGGCCACGCCGGGATGGGGCTTGGCATCGCCCTTGGTCGGATAGAAATCCGTGGTGCCCGAGCAGGCCGCCAGGGCCGACAGCACGGCGATGGCCGCGCCGCGCCGCAATCCGGTGCGCAGGGCCGTCAGGCGTGCACGCTGAATTCGACGTGCCGGGGCAGTCCCGTTCCTCAGCCGCATCGTCGCCCGACCCACCAGAAGTGACACGTTACCAATGGCTAAGGGATGGCCCGGCCGCGGTTAACAGACCTTTGACGGCAATGCGGCGGAATTCGGGAAGCCGTGTCGCGCGAGCCACATAGGGGCCGGACATCCCCGCTGGCCCCCAGGGGCTCCACCCCCTAAGTGCAGGCCGTGCCAGCGAGTTCGAGCCACGGGAGGGCGTCGTGAAGGTTCTGTTCACCATCGGGTACGAAGGGCTCGATTCCGAGCGCCTGATCGCCGCCCTGCGGGACGCACAGGTGGGGACCCTCGCGGATGTCCGCGCCGTGGCGAATTCCCGCAAGCGCGGTTTTTCGAAGACCGCCCTGCGCACCAGCCTGGAGGAGGCCGGCATCGGCTACGCCCATGCCCGCGCCCTCGGCACGCCGAAGGCCGGCCGTCAGGCCGCCCGCGCCGACGATGCCGCGCTGATGCGCCGGATCTACTGCGAGGCGGTGCTCGACACCGCCGATGGCGGGCTCGCCCTCGACGAACTCTCCGCCCTGGCGGCCCGCACCCCGATCTGCCTGCTGTGCTTCGAGCGGGAGCCGGAGCGCTGCCACCGCCGGGTGCTGGCCGAGCGGCTGGAGGCGCGCGGCTTCACCACCGTCGACCTGTTCGGCTGAGGCGCCGCGACCCGGGCGCCGCGTTGACAATCTAGAGTTATCCGGCATTCAATCCCGCGGGGGCTACGATGCCGGAAGAGCCATGACGCGCAGGGCGCTGGATCAGACGCTGGGCTTCCTGCGGTCGCTCGACCGCACCGCGAACACGGAGGAGGTCGGCCGCCTCCTGGTCTCGGAATTCGCCGCCCACGGGGTGGCGCACGCCATGGCCGGCACGGTCCCGCGCAAGGGGACGCCGGCCCGGCAGCAGAACGGGCACGTCCTCGTCAACACCTTCCCGGAGGAATGGGGCCGGCGCTACCTCGCCCGCGGCTACGCCTTCCACGATCCCACCGTGCGGCACCTGTCCGACAGCACCGTGCCCTTCGCCTGGAGCGACCTCGCCGGGCGCTTCGGCGACGATCCCGCCGCCCGGCGCGTCATGGACGAGGCGGGCGAGTTCCGCCTGCGCGACGGGATCACGGTGCCGCTGATGACCCTCGACGGCGACGTGGCGGGATTCAGCCTCTCCGGCGAGCAGATGGCGATCAGCCCGGCGGACCGCCCGATGATCCACCTCATCGCCACCTACGCCTTCGGGCACCTGCTGCGCCTGCGCGGCGCGGACGGCGCCGCCCGGGCCGCCCGGCTCGCGCCGCGCGAGCGCGAGGCCCTGCAATGGGCGGCGGAGGGCAAGACCGACTGGGAGATCGGCGAGGTGATGGGCATCTCGACCCACGGGGTCGATTTCCACCTGCGCTCGGCCCGGACCAAGCTCGGCACCACCAACCGGACCCAGGCGGTCGCGGTCGCCCTGCGGCGCGGGCTGATCAGCTGAGGCCACGCCCGTCGGAGGGCGCGCGCCTCCGCCTCGGCACGCCGCGACGCCTGTCCCTACGGATTCCCGTAGGTTTGTGACGGTCACGATCATGTCAGAACCGGCCTCGAACCGGAGGTTCTGACATGATCCAGATCGTGACGCCTGCGAACGAATACTGTTTTCGCGAAGAGATGGAACAGGCCTGGCGCCTGCGCCACGCAGTCTTCGTCGAGGAAAAGCGCTGGCTCGACCTCGCCCGGCCGGACGGGCGCGAGATCGACCAGTTCGACACGCCCCACGCGGTGCATTTCCTCGCCCTCGAGGCGGGCCGCGTCATCGGCTACAGCCGTCTCCTGCCCACCACCCGGCCGCACCTGCTCTCCGACGTGCTGCCCCAGCTCTGCGAGGGCACGCGGCCCCGCGGCCACGACACCTGGGAATGGACCCGGCAGGCCGTCGCCCGGTCCCATCGCGGCCGCGGCAAGGCGGTGAACCCGGTCTCCCTCGCCCTGCTCTCGGGCATCGTCGAGTGGGGGCTGGCCAACGGCGTGCGCCGGCTCGTGCTGCAGATGCCGACTCTCTACCTGCTGCACGTGGTGCAGCTCCACTTCCGGGGCCGGCCGCTGGGCCTGCCGCAATCGATCGGCGGCGAGGACATCATCGCGGCGACCGCCGGCTTCGACGAGCGGACCCTCGCGCGCCTGCGCGCCCTCACGGGCCGCACCGAGAGCGTCCTCTTCCCGACCTACCCCTACCTTGCCGCCTGACGCGCGCCCCTCGAAGGAATCCACCATGGCCCCCGCGATCCCGTCGCCGAACGGCGAAGCCCTCGACGTCCTCGCCGCCCACTGCATCGCGGCCCGCGCCGTCATCCAGAATGCCGGGACGCCGGTGATGCGCCGGCTGATCGACCTGCTCCTGTTCGAGATCGCCGTCGCGATGGCGGACCCCGCCGACGATCCCTCCGTCGTCCTCGAGCCCGTGGCCTGAGCGCTCAGCGCCCCATCAGGGCATCGACGTGGGCGGCCACCGAGAGGCCGAGCCCCTTCAGGCTGTAGCCGCCCTCCAGCACCGAGACGACGCGCCCGCCGGCATGGCGGTCCGCCAACGCCATCAGGCGGCGTGTCGCCCAGCCGAAATCGGCCTCCGTGAGATCGACGTGGCCGAGGGGGTCGAGGTGGTGGGCGTCGAAGCCCGCCGAGATGATGACGAGGTCGGGGGCGAAGGCGTCGAGACGGCGCAGGATTCCCGCCTCGAAGACCTCGCGGAAGGTCTCCCCGTCGTCCCCCGCCCGCAGCGGCACGTTGACGATGGTGTCGTGGTTGCCCCGCTCCGAGGCCGCGCCCGTGCCGGGGAAGAGCGGCATCTCGTGGGTGGAGGCGTACATCACCGTGCCGTCGTCCCAGAAGATGTCCTGGGTGCCGTTGCCGTGATGGACGTCCCAGTCGACGATCGCGACCCGGCTCGCCCCGTGCGCCACCCGGGCGTGGCGCGCCGCGATGGCGGCGTTGTTGAACACGCAGAACCCCATCGCGGTCATGCGCTCGGCATGGTGGCCCGGGGGCCGCATGGCCACGAAGGCGTTGGCGCACTCGCCCTTCATCACCGCATCGACCGCGTGCACGGCGCCGCCGACCCCGCGCAGGGCCGCCTCGATGGTCCCGGGCGAGAGCAGGGTGTCGCCGTCGATCTGGACGTATCCCTCGGTCGGGGCGGCCTCGATGATCGCCTGCACGTAGGGCACCGGATGCACCAGGGTCGGCACCGAGGCCTCGGCCTTCGGGGCCTGGCCCCGCACCAGCCCGGCGAAGCGCTCGTCCTCCAGGGCCCGCTCCACCGCCCGGATGCGATCGGCGCGCTCCGGATGCCCCTCGGGCATGGCGTGGTCGAGGGCGGACGGATGGCTCACGTACAGCGTCGTCACGGTGGTCCCTCCGCGGGCAGCCGACCCGCCGCGGCCACGCGACGACAAGGGTGCCGATGAATCGCGTCCGGCGCGCGATCGCCCTGCTGGGATGCGCGCTCGGCCCCGCTTGCGCAAGACCCCGCTTTCCCGAGACACCGCCGGCCCATGCCCCCGCCCGCGCAGGCCCCGCCGAACCCGGTTTTCGTCGGGCCGGCGCGGCGGGGCCGGGACCGGGCGGGCCGGGAACGGCGCGCCCCCGGCACCGGCCCGCAGCCCCCCGCCGCGCGGCGCCGCTGTCCGGAGGCGATCACGAAGACGTGGCGTGCCTGCGACCCTGGCGTGTGACAAGCCCGGGGGAAGCAAATCCAAGTCGCCGATCCGGGCGAAGCCAGTTCGGGGATTGCAGGTCCGGCCCCGCCGGCGGCCGCAGGGCGCCCGAGGATGACGATGCAGGCAGTGTCACCGGAGGGCCGGGCGTCCGCACCGGCGCGGCGGTCCCGTTTCCTCGACGATCGCGGCCCGGTCCGGGTCGGAGCCGGCGAGGCCGTCCTGCTCCGGACCGCGCCGGATGATTTCGGGGCCTATCACGATCTCTACGCGGTGGGCTCGACGGTCACGCGGATCGGCGACCGGTTCGAGGCGGCCGTCCGGGGCCGCCGCACCGCCGGCCTGCTGCTGTTCGACCGGCAGATCGCCGGGGCCGTGCACCAGCGCGAGATCCCGCGCGTCCGGCGCGACGACCTCGAACACGTCAACGTGCAGGTGTTGCGTTCGGGCCGGATGCTGGCGGGCGCACCCGGCCACGAGCGGCTGCTCACCGCCGGGGACGCGGTCCTCTTCGACACGAGGCAGCCGCAGCGCACGGTCCTGTACGATGCCGACTACGTCACGGTCGCGCTGCCGCGCGACGTCGTCGAGGCCGTTGTCCCGGACCTGCGCGGCCTGCACGGGCGCATCCTGCGTGGCGCGGCCTTCCCGGCCCTGGCCGAGGCGGTGCTGTCGCTGGCGCGGGGCATGGCGGACTCGGCCGAAGCCGGCCGGGGCGGAGGCCGCCTGATCGCCGGCCTCCTGCGCCCCGCCGCCGGCCCGTCGGCGTGGGAGGACGGGGACGCCGACGATGCCGAGGCGGCCCGGCGGCTGCGGGCGCTGCTCTTCATCGACGCCCATCTGGGCCGGCGGGACCTCGACGTGCAGGCGGTCGCCGCCGGCTCCGGCATGTCCCGCAGTTCGCTCTATCGCGCCTTCGCGCCGGTGGGCGGGGTCGGCCGGGAGATCGTCCGACGCCGGGTCGCACGGCTTCGCGCGGGCCTCCTGCGCCACGGTGGCGACGTCCCCATCTCGACCCTGGTCTGGGATCTCGGATTCGCCACGCCGAGCCACGGCTCGCGGGCCTTCAAGGCGGCCTATGGGCTGGCCCCGGGACACTTCCGCGAGGAGATCCGCCTCGCGCCCGGCCAGATCGTCGGCGTACGCGCCGCCGACCACCTGCGCGACTGGATCGCGAGCCTGAGCCGCGCGCGCCCGCTCGCCTGAGCGCGGCGGACGGCGCCCGCGCCCGCGGGCTGCGCCCTCCGGTGCACTGCGACGCGCCTCGGTTGCACCGGAGGGATCTGGCGTCGCCCCCAGGTGCCGGTTAACAACGCGGCCGCACCAGGGGAGAGCCAGAGCGATGCAGAGTTTCGTCCGCGCCAAGTTGCACGGCCTCAGGGTGACGGGTGCCGACCTGAACTATCACGGCTCGATCACCCTCGACGCGGAGTTCTGCCGCGAGGTCGGTCTCGATCCGCTCGAATTCGTCGAGATCTGGAACAAGATGTCGGGCGCCCGGATCAGCACCTACGTCCTCTACGGGCCGGCAGGCTCGCGCTGCTGCATCCTCAACGGCGCCGCCGCCCGCACCTGCCAGGTCGGCGACGAGGTCATCATCGCCTCCGCGACCTACGGCACCGTCGACGACGTGATCGCGCAGAAGCCGCGGGTGCTCATCTTCGGCGAGGGCAACACCGTGAGCGACCGCGTGACCTACGACGTCTTCCGCGACGACGAAGGACGCCTGGACATGCGGATCGTCTGACCCCCGACGCTCGGCCGAGCCCCAAGGGTTTCGCCTGGGGCCTCGCCCGCCGCCGACGCCCGGAGCGTGCGCCGCCCGGCCCTGCGGCCGTCATCCTTTCGAAAGGCTCATTCGTGAGTAGGCTTTAACCTGAACAGTGATTCAGATTTGCCCGTTAACCGCCTGAACGATGCCGTCCTGCATAGTCGAACCATCGACAGGGACACAGACCGGCCAAGATAAAGCCGGGGAGGCATCAAGACATGATCAACCTTTCGCTTCAGGTTTTCTGTAACCGTATCGTCGCCGCCGACCGCATCACCGCCGAGGATGTCAAGGCCCTGACGCGCGACGTCCTCACGGACGGCTTCGTCTGCCGCGACGAGGCCGACATGCTGATCGCCCTCGAGCGCATCGTCACCAGCGTCGATCCGGCCTTCGGCGACTACCTCGTCGCGTCCGTGGTGGATTTCGCGGTCTGGGGCGAGCGTCCCACCGGCTACATCGACGGCGGCGTGGCCTCCTGGCTCGTCGGCTCCCTGCGCGCCGGCAGCGGCCCGACCCGCCTCGCCGCCCGCATCGCCCGCGAGGTCGTGCGCGAGGCCCAGGCCAGCGACGAGACCCTCATCGCCTTCGCCCTGGCGGCCAACCGCGCCACCGCCGCGCACGACCGGTCCCGGGACCTGCTGGCCGCCTGAAGGCCCGCGAGTCCCGATCCTCGTGCCGATATTTCGAATTCAAAATGAGATGGTGCGATGCACCGTCAGATTGTCGGCGGCGCACCCCCATAAACCGGCCGCCGCCCGGGTTCGATCAGCTTCCCGAAGCCGCATAACTGCTTTAACGGGAACGAGCTTGGGCGTTTCTTGAGACGCCGCATGTTCCCTGACGGACCAGAGTGCGCGGAAAGATGTTCGACAAGATCCTGATCGCGAACCGTGGCGAAATCGCCTGTCGCATCATCAAGACCGCCCGCCGCATGGGCATCAAGACCGTGGCGGTCTATTCGGATGCCGACCGCGACGCCGTGCACGTCGCCATGGCCGACGAGGCGGTGCATATCGGTCCGGCCCCGGCCGCGCAGTCCTACCTGCTGATCGACAAGATCATCGACGCCTGCAAGCAGACGGGCGCCCAGGCGGTCCATCCGGGCTACGGCTTCCTGTCCGAGCGCGAATCCTTCCCGCGCGCCCTGGAGGCCGCCGGCATCGTCTTCATCGGTCCGAACCCCGGCGCCATCGCGGCGATGGGCGACAAGATCGAATCGAAGAAGGCCGCCTCGGCCGCCGAGGTCTCGACCGTGCCGGGCTTCCTCGGCGTGATCGAGAGCCCCGAGCACGCGGTCACCATCGCGGACGAGATCGGCTACCCGGTCATGATCAAGGCCTCCGCCGGCGGCGGCGGCAAGGGCATGCGCATCGCGCACTCGTCCGGCGAGGTGGCGGAGGGCTTCGCCCGCGCCAAGTCCGAGGCCGCCTCGTCCTTCGGCGACGACCGCGTCTTCGTGGAGAAGTTCATCACCGACCCGCGCCACATCGAGATCCAGGTGATCGGCGACAAGCACGGCAACGTGATCTACCTCGGCGAGCGCGAGTGCTCGATCCAGCGCCGCAACCAGAAGGTCATCGAGGAGGCGCCGTCGCCGCTCCTCGACGAGGCGACCCGCCGGAAGATGGGCGAGCAGGCCGTGGCCCTGGCGAAGGCCGTGAACTACGATTCCGCCGGCACCGTCGAGTTCGTGGCCGGCCAGGACAAGTCCTTCTACTTCCTCGAGATGAACACCCGCCTGCAGGTGGAGCATCCGGTCACCGAGATGATCACCGGCCTCGACCTCGTCGAGCTGATGATCCGGGTCGCGGCCGGGGAGCCCCTGCCGCTGGCCCAGGCGGACGTGAAGCTCGACGGCTGGGCCGTCGAGAGCCGGGTCTACGCCGAGGACCCGACCCGCAACTTCCTGCCCTCGATCGGGCGCCTCACCACCTACCGGCCGCCGGCCGAGGGCCGGTTCGGCGGCGCCATCGTGCGCAACGACACCGGCGTGGAGGAGGGCGGCGAGATCGCGATCCACTACGATCCGATGATCGCCAAGCTCGTCACCTGGGCCCCGACCCGGGCCGAGGCCATCGAATCGCAGGGCGAGGCGCTGGACGCCTTCGCCATCGACGGCATCCGCCACAACATCCCGTTCCTGTCGGCCCTGATGGCCCATCCGCGCTGGCGCTCGGGCAACCTCTCCACCGGCTTCATCGCGGAGGAATTCCCGGAGGGCTTCGTCGCCCCCGAGCCGAAGGGCGAGATCGCCCGGCGCATGGCGGCGGCGGCCGCCGCCATCGACCACAAGCTGAACGAGCGCAAGCGCGGCATCTCCGGCCAGATGCGCGATCCGGCCCTGCTGCATTTCGAGCGCGACCGCGTCGTGGTGCTGGCGGGCGAATCCTATCCGGTCACCGTCGACGCCGTCGGCGGCACCCTGATCGTCACCGGTGCCGACGGCGCCACCTGGCCGGTCTCCTCCGACTGGCGCCCCGGCGAGCCGGTCTGGCAGGGCGAGATCGGCGGCACCCGCGTCGCCATGCAGGTCCGCGGCCTCCTCAACGGCGTCGCGCTCCAGCACGCCGGCGCCGCGGCCGAGGCCCGGGTCTACACCCAGCGCGAGGCGGCCCTGGCCGCGCTGATGCCGGTCAAGGAGGATGCCGGCTCGGGCAAGCAGGTGCTCTGCCCGATGCCCGGCCTGGTCAAGGCGATCCTGGTCAAGGAAGGCCAGGAGGTGAAGAACGGCGAGCCCCTGGCCATCGTCGAGGCGATGAAGATGGAGAACGTGCTCCGCGCCGAGCGCGACGCCACCGTCGCCAAGATCGCCGCCAAGGAAGGCGACAGCCTGGCGGTCGACGCGGTCATCCTCGAATTCGCTTGACGCCTCGCCGACCTCGCAGGCGCCCTCTCCCCAAGCGGGGAGGGCGCCCGCGAATCGCGAGTCCAGGGACGGGTCGATGCCCCTCTACTTCGCCTATGGCGCGAACATGGATGCCGGCGCGATGGCCGCGCGCTGCCCGCGCTCGACCCTGATCGGGCAGGGCCGGCTCAACCGGCACCGTTTCATCATCATGCGCGAGGGTTACGCCTCCGTGGTGCGTGACCCACGCGCGACCGTGTTTGGTATACTGTGGGATTTGGCGCTCGGGGACGTGCCCGCCCTCGACCGCTACGAGGGCGTCGCCTCGGGCCTCTACGTCAAGGCGATGCAGCCGGTCTCGGTGCCGGGCGGCTCGAAGCGGGCGCTGATCTATCTCGGCGGCACCAGTGCCACCGGCGCCCCGCGCTCTGGCTACCTCGAATCCGTGCTGGCCGCCGCCGCCGCCGCGCAGTTGCCGGCGGCGTATCGCGCCGAATTGCAGGGCTGGCAGCGCGGTCGTGCCGGCTGACGCAAGCTTTCGACATGTCCGCCCCTCGTCCCGGACCCGCGCGACCGTCGAGCACGCGGCGATCCGGCCATCGGATACCGGTCGGACACCTCCGTCTGCGCGCCGGCGTGATATCTCGTCTTCCGAACGACAGCCGCTTTCCCATTCGACAGAGGACAAGACTGCGATGCCGGAGATCAGAACCGTCGCGGTGATCGTCAGCGGCCGCGTCCAGGGCGTCGGCTACCGGATCTGGACGCAGGGCGAGGCAGGCCGCCAGGGCCTCGCCGGCCATGTCCGCAACCGGCCGGACGGCACCGTCGAGGCCCTGTTCTCCGGCCCCCCCGACGCCGTCGAGCGGATGCTGGAGGCCTGTCGCCAGGGGCCGCCCGGGGCCCGCGTCACCGACCTCGCCATGATCGAAGGCGCCGCGCCGCCCCCGGAGACGGGCTTCGCGATCCGCTGACGGGCGGTCCGCCCTGACAGGCCTCCGGTCCCGTACCGGCTGGACAGGGCGTCGGCATCCGCGCTAGCGCCCGGGCGGGACGCCCGGCGATCGGCCGTCCAGAGACCGGACGCGATGCTAACCGTCGACTTTTCCTATCTCGACCTCGCCGCCCTCTGCTACTTCGTGGCGGCCTGGGCCGGCTACGGCATCGCGGTGGCACGGATGCGCGGGCGCCGCACCAGCCTGAGCCAGATCATGAATGCCCAGCGCTCGGAATGGACCCGCCAGTTGATCGGACGCGACAACCGCGTGGTCGACACCACGATCAACGCCTCGCTCCAGAACGGCACCGCGTTCTTCGCCTCGACCTCCCTCATCGCCCTCGGCGGCGTGCTCACCCTGTCGCGCTCGGGCGACGACGTCCTGACCCTGTTCGGCGCGCTCCCCTTCGGGGCCGTCGCCACGCGGGCGACCTGGGAGATCAAGGTCGCGGGCCTGGCGATCGTCTTCGTCTACGCCTTCTTCAAGTTCTCCTGGGCCTACCGGCTATTCAATTACGGCGCGATCCTCCTCGGCGCCGTGCCGCCCAAAGGATCGGACGCCCCGCCGGAGCAGATGCTCCGTGCAGCCCGCAAGGCCGCCGCGATGAACATCGCCGCCGGCAGCCACTTTGCCCGCGGGCAGCGGGCTTTCTTCTTCGCCCTGGCCTATCTGGGCTGGTTCGTGAGCCCCTGGCTGCTCATAGCGACGACGACCGCGGTGGTGCTGGTGATGTGGCGCAGGCAATTCGCCTCGCAAATCCGTGCGGCCCTGCTGGCGGAAGACGACGGGACAGGGCAGGGATGGCAACCATGACGATTCCCAAGAAGCCCACCCGCCAGCGCACCTCGTCTCCGAAGGTCCCGGTCCCCAAAACGCCGGCTCCCGCGCCAGCGCCGAAGGTCGCCGCGAAGTCGGGCGGCCGGCCCGAGGTCAAGGGTCCATCCGAGGCGCTTATCGCCGAGACGATCCTGCGCCTCGTGGCGGAGCGCGGCGTCGGCAAGACCGTCTGCCCATCGGAGGTGGCCCGGGAACTCGGCGGGCCGCAGCCGGAAGGCTGGAGCCCACTGATGCAGCCGATCCGCCGGATCGCGGTGCGAATGACCAAGGCGGGCGAAGTCGCGATCCTGCGCAAGGGCAAGCCCGTGGACGACCCGGACGATTTTCGCGGCATCTACCGGCTGGGCGCGGCCGCCACGGCGCCGGACGACGCTTGAGGCGCCGGCAGGAGGGCATCGGTGTAGCCGACGAGCCGGTAGGCCACGAGGCCGAACCACTCCTTGGCGATGACATCGAGAAGCGAGAGCCCCTCCGACGCGAAACCGTTGATCCGCCACACGTCGTTCCAGCCGCCCGTGCGGTAGTCGACCGGATAGGCCGTCACCGCGAAACCCGCCTGCCGGAAGCACCCGACGGCCCGCGGCATGTGCCAGGCCGAGGTAACGAGGAGCCAGCGCTCGCCCGGCTGGGGCTTCACCATCGCGGCGGTGAAGAGAGCGTTCTCGCGGGTGTTGCGCGAACGGTCCTCCAGGATCAATCGGGTCCGCGGTAGGCCCATCGTGTCGGCGTAGCGCCCGACGATTTCCGATTCCGACGCCTTGCTGCTCGAGATGCTGCCGCTGCCGCCGGTGAAGACGAGGCGACCCTGAGGATAGCGTCGGGCGAGATCCGCCATTGCGACCTGCCGCTCGGCCGCATCGTTGAGGAGAAGCTGTCCGCGATCCGCCGAGAGCCGGGTCTCGATCGCTCCCCCGAGGACGATGATCCCGGTCACCGGCTGCCCGTCCTCGACGAAAGCCGGAAAGCGGTCCTCGAGGGGTAGGGCCGCGAGGACGGAGAGCGGCGACAGGCCCGCCACGAAGAGCAGGAGGCCCCCCGCTCCGCCGATCCACAGACCCGTCCGGAGCCAGCCGCCCGCCGCGAGGCCGATTCCCAGCAGCACCAGGAGGACGAAGGCGTTCGTCGGCGTGACCAGGAAATAGAGCAGCTTCGAAAGCGGGAAGAACATGCGCGGGTGACCGGGAGGGTGGG
>NZ_JBYSXL010000096.1:0-13804 GCF_058782155.1 Methylobacterium sp. FW306-05-D | reverse complement strand
TCCCCCAACGCTCCCCCCACCCGAGCCCGAGGCCGGCGCCCGCCCCCGGGTGAGCGCGCGGGGCCGCCTGCGGACCTACTTCCTCACCGGCATCATCGTGTCGGGGCCGCTGGCCATCACGATCTACCTGACCTGGTGGTTCATCAGCCTGATCGACGGCTGGGTGAAGCCCCTGGTGCCGGCGAGCTACCTGCCCGACCATTACCTGCCCTTCTCGATTCCGGGGCTGGGCCTCCTCATCGCCTTCGTGGCGGTGACGCTGCTGGGCTTCCTCACCGCCAACCTGGTCGGGCGCAGCGTCGTCGAGTTCGGCGAGGTGCTGCTCGCCCGCACCCCGGTGATCTCGGGGCTCTACAAGGGCCTGCGCCAGATCTTCGAGACGCTGTTCTCCGCCAACGGCACCTCGTTCCGCACCGTGGGCCTGGTGGAATTCCCCGTGAAGGGCACCTGGTCGGTGGTGTTCCTCTCGGCGCCGGCCGCGCCCGACGTGCAGAACGCGCTGGCACCCGGGGGCGACCATGTCGGCGTGTTTCTCCCTTGCGCGCCCAACCCCACCACCGGGTTCTTCTTCTACCTGCCGCGCGCCGACATCGTGGAGATCGCCATGAGCGTCGACGACGCGGCGAAACTCGTGATGTCGGCCGGCGTGATCCAGCCCGACGACCACCCGGCGAAGTTCCAGGCCATGGCGGCCTCCCTGCGGGCCGCCCACGACGCGCCGCCGAAGGTCGACGCCTGAGCCGGGCCCCCGGCGTCTCGTCGTCGAAACCCGAGGCTTGGTGCCGTCCGCGACCGAGGCCCTGGAAGCGGATTTGAAAGGGCCTCACCGGCGGACATTCGCCGTATGCGCGGTCCCGCCGCTTCGTGCTCAATCAGACCGCAGACCGTGGTGCCGCCGCCATTGGCTGGGCGTTGAGCCCGTCCACCCCAGGAACGCACGCGTGAAGTGAGCTGCATCGTCGTAGCCGAGCTCTGCGGCGATGCGCCCGATGCTCAGCGTCGTCTCAACCAGCCGCTCGCCCGCGCGGAGAAGCATGATGCGGCGATGAATGTCGGCGTAGCACGTACCAACCTCCTCCAGGCGGCGCTGGAGGGTCCGGCGCGAGAGGCCGAGGCGTCGGGCCACGCGATCGATGGAAGAGCCCCCCTCGTCGAGTTCGAGGGCGATCACGTGTGCGACGCAATCTGCGAGCCGGTCGGTGATCGGCGCGTCCTGCATGGCCCCGTCGCGAACAGGACGGAAGCGGCAGGGATTGACGGTCCCCAGAAGATTGGCTGGGAAGGCGAGCCCAGCGCGTGGGCCCAGCGCGACCTCGCATCCGAACAGGACCTCGATCTCGCCGCGGGCCGGGAGCCACGCCCCTGTCACCACGGCGCGCGTAGGCCGCCAGGCCTTGCCGAGAAAATGGCGCACCGTACCCAGCAGATAGCCGAGCGCCAGGATCTCGTTGGCCTGACGCCCGCACGCGATCCGCTCGGCGACTTCGTAGCCGTAGAAGGCCTCCCCACCCCGGCAGCAGACGCCGGTCCGGGTCGCGGTCTGCAAGAGCAGCGGTGTGACGACCTCCACCCGCCCAAGGGCGTCGCCGAGGGTGTCAGCGGACTGCACCTGGATGCCGATGGGGCCCAGGCCTGCGATACCGGTGCGGGTCGAGAGCCGAGCCGGCAAGGCGGGATCGCCGATCTCGCGGATGGCTGCCTCGACGAGCGTGAGCTGATCCCGGAGAAGGATCAGCCGATCCGGAGTGTCCAAGAGCGTCAGGGGCATTCCGGCGCGACCGAAGGCGCGGCTGACGGAACCGCCGGCTGCGGCGACCGCCTCGGCGATCGGCCCCATCGTGCGCGCCCTGGTCAGTCCGTATGCCGACATGGATGGCCTCCCGGCCGCAAGGTCCGCGCTTTGGCGCAGGATGGCAAGATTGGGGGTCGGGTGTCGCCTAGACCGGAGGGAATCGGCCGGCGTGGATCAGGCCAGAGATATCCGGGAGGGAACGGCCATGTCGGCTTTCATCGATCGCAGCGTCATACGGCACGTGTATCGGATCGGTATGATCGGCGGCGTCATGACATCGCTGGCGGGGGCACCGATCCGCGCGGCGGAAACCACCCCGGTTTCCGTCGCGGTGCTGCCTCTCAAATTGCTCGACACCTCAGGCGAGCCCGCTGATCAGTCCGTTCAGCACACGGAGCGTCTGGCACGCCTGACGGACGACCTCGCCGTCGATCTTACCGGCACGGGCATGTACCGCGCGGCCGTGCTTCCCGCCGAGCAGCTGAGCCAGGATTGCCCCACGGGCCAAGCGACTTGCCTGCTCCAAGCCGCACGGGATCGCGGTGCGCAGCTGATCTTCGTCGGCGTCGTGCATAAAAGCAGTACCCTGATCCTTCAGCTTTGGGCGCGTCTGGTTGATGCACGGACGGGCCGAGAGATCCTGACCCGCGACCTGAATTTCCGGGGCGATACGGATGAGTCGTGGCAGCGCGCCGAGGCGTTCCTCGTCGCCCAGATCCGCGATGCGGCGGCGAAGCCGCTCTAGCCGATCACCTCTCGAAGGGGGGCACGCACCCTGCAGGCGCAAGATGGCCTTTCGCTCGGTCGGCCAGACTCTCGTACCGGAGCAAATCCTCTGCTGGGAAAAAGCCTCCGGCAGATGACGGATGTTCGCGTCCGCAACACGGTGCTGGGAAGCGAACGGGCGGAAATCCCCCCGTCCCGGCCGCTCGCTTCCGGCGAGCCCCGCGTCGGCGCGTCCCCTCAGCCGGCCCCGAGCAGCCGGATCGCGGCCTCGCGCTCGAACAGGTAGAGCAGCACCCGGAGCGCCTGGCCCCGTTCGCTCCGCAGGCCGGGGTCGCGCTGGACCACGAGCTGCGCGTCGTCGCGGGCCACTTGGAGCAGCTCGGCGTCGCTCTCCAGGCTGGCGAGGCGGAAGGCGGCCAGGCCCGATTGCCGGGTGCCCAGCACCTCGCCCTCGCCGCGCAGGCGCAGGTCCTCCTCGGCGATGCGGAAGCCGTCCTCGGTCTCGCGCATCATCTCGAGGCGGGCCCGCGAGACCTGGCCCAGCGGCCCGCGATAGAGCAGGAGGCAGCTCGAGGCCTTGGCGCCGCGCCCGACCCGGCCGCGGAGCTGGTGGAGCTGGGCGAGCCCGAAGCGCTCGGCATGCTCGATGACCATGATGGTGGCCTCCGGCACGTCGACGCCGACCTCCACCACGGTCGTGGAGACGAGGATCTTCGTCTCGCCCCGGGCGAAGCGCTCCATGGCGGCGTCCTTGTCGGGCCCTGGCATCTTGCCGTGGATGAGGCCGACGGCGTCGCCGAACGAGTGGCGCAGGTCCGCGAAGCGCTCCTCGGCGGCCGCCAAGTCGACGAACTCGGATTCCGCCACCAGGGGGCAGATCCAGTAGACCCGGTCGCCGGCGGCGAGCGCGCGGCCCAGGGCCGCCACCACCTCGTCGAGGCGGTCGGTGGAGACGAGGCGGGTGGCGATGGGCCGGCGCCCGGCCGGCTTCTCGTCGAGCACCGAGACGTCCATGTCGCCGAAGCAGGTCAGCGCCAGGGTGCGGGGGATCGGCGTCGCCGTCATCACCAGGATGTCGACGGCCGCGCCCTTGGCCCCCAGCGCCAGGCGCTGGTGCACGCCGAAGCGGTGCTGCTCGTCCACCACCGCCACGCCGAGATCGGAGAAGACCACGGCGTCCTGGAACAGCGCGTGGGTGCCGACCACGATGTCGACCTCCCCGGCGGCGAGCGCCGCCAGGGTGGCGCGGCGCTCCGAGGCCCTGTCGCGCCCGGTCAGCAGGCGCAGGCGCAGGCCCTGCGCGAGGGGCGCCAGGCGCTCGAAATGCTGGCGCGCCAGGATCTCGGTGGGCGCCATCAGGGCCGCCTGGCGCCCGACCTCCACGGCCGAGGCCATGGCGAGCAGCGCCACCGCGGTCTTGCCGGAGCCGACATCGCCCTGGAGCAGGCGCAGCATGCGCCGGTCGGAGGCCAGATCGCCCCGGATCTCGGTGACCGCGCGGCTTTGCGCGCCGGTGAGCGCGAAGGGCAGGCCGGCCGCGATCCGGCCGCTCAAGGTCCCGTCCCCCGCATTGGCCCGGCCGGGCGCCCGGCGGTTGCGGGCCCGCATCAGCGCGAGCGCCAGTTGCGAGGCCAGGAGCTCGTCATAGGCCAGGCGCCGCCGGGCCGGGGAGCGCGGCGGCGCGGCCGCCCCCTCGGGGAGGGGCGGCGGCGCGCGCTCGGGCCGGTGCTCGGCCCGGAGCGCGTCGGCGAAGGCCGGCAGGCCCTCGCGGGCGATCCAGGCCGGGTCCTGCCACTCGGGCAGCACCGGCAGGCGCTCCAGGGCGGCATGCGCCAGCTTCGAGATCGCCCGCGAGGTCAGGCCCTCGGTGGCGCCGTAGATCGGCTCGACGGCGGGCAGGGCGGCCAGGCCCGCCTCGTCGACGATGCGGGCCGGATGCACCATCTGGCGGTGCCCGTCCCAGAGGTCGATGCGCCCGGTGATGTAGCGGTGGGCGCCCAGCGGCAGCATCTTCTCGACGCGGGCCTGGGGCATGCCGAAGAACACGAGCGTGATGTCCCCGGTGGGGTCCTCCACCAGCACCCGGAAGGGCCGCCGGCCCGCCCCCGGCTGGGGCGCCCGGTAGCCCGTCACGGTGACGCCGAGGGTCACGGGCTCGCCGGGGGGCGCCTCGGCGATGGAGCCCATCAGGCGCCGGGCGACGCCCCCTTGCGGCAGGTGGAACAGGAGGTCGACGATCCGGGCCGGCTGCTCGGGGGTGCCGAGCAGCCGCTCGATCATCGGCGCCATCTTCGGGCCGATGCCCGGCAGGCCCCGCGCGGGCGCGAAGAGGGCATCGAGGATGCTCGGGCGGAGCAGGGGCGGGCGGGACGCGGGCTCGGTCATGCGGCCGCTCCGGCGCCGCGCGCAGCAGGGCGGACCAGACCAGATCTGTGAGCCGGGACGGTGGACATGCCTCCCGCCATAGAATGCGGGGGCCGACCGGAGCAACGCCCGCGTTGCCGCTCCGGCCCACGGGATCGTTGCCATAGCCCCGACGCCGGCCATATGCGAGGATCATCCGCCTCGGTGGAGGCAGGAGAGCCGGACGCCCGCGCCATGACGACAGCCACCCTCGACACCCTCGCCATCGCCCGCCGCCCGAAGGCCGCCGGCTTCTCCGAGGAGCAGGCCGAAGCCGTCACGGGCGTGATCCGCGACGTCCGGGAGGGCGACCTGTCCGCGATCGGGTTTCAGACCATCGTGGTGGTGGGCGCCCTCATCACGTTGACGAAGGGCCTCCGCTGAGGGCAGGGCGCCCGATCCTCCGATCCCGAATCCTCCGATCCCGAATCCCGTGATCCTTGGATCACGGCATCCCGGGATCACAGCCTCACAGGACCGACCGCATGTCCGGCACCACCCGCACCAGCGCCGACCTCGATCCGCGCCGCCGCCGCACCCTCTTCCGCGCCTGGCACCGGGGCATCCGCGAGATGGACCTGATCATGGGCCGCTTCGCCGATGCCGAGATCGGCACGCTCTCGGAGGAGGAGCTCACCACCTTCGAGGCGCTGATCGAGGTGCCCGACCGCGACCTGTTCCGCTGGCTCACCGGCGAGGACCCGACGCCCGAGAACTACGACACGCCGGTCTATCGCCGCCTCAAGGCCTTCCACAAGCACGACGCGCCGATCCACTAGGCGAGGGCGGGCGCGCCCTCGCAGGCGCCGGACTGTCCGCGCCCCGGGCGGGTCGGTGCTCCGTCCCGGGGGACGGGGAGGGGCGAAGGGCGGCCCGGCCGCGCGCGGGCATCGATGCCGACGGTCCAGGGCCGGGCGACAGCGCGCGGCCGCCCCGGACGATCACCGTCGGGCCCGGACAGATGGCACAAGACGAAGAGCGCGCCGGCCGGCCGAGAGGCGCACCGGCGCGCGGTCGATCGTCCGGGCGCGATCGTCGTTCCTCGAACGTTACCGGCGATGCCAAGAAGCGGTCGAGACGTTCCATCCTGCGTTAACCGAATCCTTCCGAATTTTCCTTGAGATCAAAGCCGCAATGCTTTCGAAACCTTCGCGATCTACGGCTCTCGGGAGACTCTAAGTTAAAAACAGAGCGTGGGTCTATCCGATGGGATCTTCGATCAAGCGGCGCCTTCTCGCGTCCGCAGCCGGGCTGGCCTGCTGTCTCGGCGGCCTCCAGGCCGACGCCGACGCTTCGACCGTGGCCGGCATCGTCATCCAGAAAGCCAGACAATTCGGCTTCCGGGCCGTCACCCTGCAGGCGGGCGGGTCCATCGTGCTGTCCAACGAGGAAGCCACGGCCGTCCATCACGCCTACATCGAGGCGGACGGCCTCCGCCGCGACTTCGGCGACCAGGCGCCCGGCAGCCGCACCACGATGGTGTTTCCGCAGCGGGGCGACTTCCTGGTCCTGTGCGGCGTGCACCCGAAGATGACGCTCGCCGTCCATGTGGACTGAAGAAGCCGGCGGCCTCGGGCGTCGGAAAGGGGCGGTCCGGTCGACGCCCGGAGGCGTGCACCGCCGATCGCCCCTCGGCCGAGGACGGGAACGGCCCGGCGAAAAATCGCGCCGGCAGGCCCGGGCCCACCGGGCTGGAAGCGTCGAAAAATCTTGACAATATTCCTATCCCGTGCCATCGTCCCCAGACCTGCCGCCCGGACGAAACGGGAGCCCGACCGGAGACCGACCGGGCGGGCTGAGGGGCGGCGGGGCGGTGCCCGCGTCGGTGGCTTCGGTCGCTGCCGCCCCGGGCGACGGCTCGCTATGACCGCAGGCTCGGCACAGGGCGGCGCGCCGGGGGAGGAAATGCCCCCGCCGTCCGACCCGTCGCTGGGTCAGCGGGAAGAAGCTGCGGCGCCGCCCATGACGAGGCGGCGTGCGACGAAGGCTCGCTCCGAAGCGTGCGGGGTCTCCCCAGAACCCGCCGAACTTAGCGCCAGCGCGAGCCCCGTCGGAGACACCGCGACGCCAACGGCCCCGGCGGCGACGCCGGAGCCCAGGGACGCCGGGGAACCGGCACATCGATGAAGCGCAACATTGGGTTCCGCGGCGTCCCGCGTCCCCGTCCGCGCGTCGATTTGGGCCATGCCCCCGGCGCGGAACCGCGCGCGGGGGCGAAGCCGCGTGGGGATGACGGCACCGAGGCCGACCCTCCCCCCGGTGCGGGGGAGGGTGGTCGCGGAGCGACCGGGAGAGGGGCTCGCCGCCCCCCGCGCGCTGGATCGACGCGGCGGCGTGCGGTAACGCCGGTACGGCGCCGCGCGGGTCTGGTAAGGACCGGACCCGCGGTTACATACGATCCGGTCGCGCGGTCCGGTCGCGCGCGCGATTCCGCCCGGTCCGCGCCCGGGGCGATCCGTCAGACGAACGAAGCCGGACGGCCCCGTCAGGGTCCGGCCGGCGCAGCACGAGTGCAGAACCCCGACCCGATGGCCAAACCCCAGCCCAAAGCCCCCGCGCCCGCGGCGAAACCCCAGACGGCGCGCTTCGCCCTGCCGAAATCCGGCGCGCTGGCCCGCGCCCTGGAGGCGCTCAAGCGCGGCGACAGCCCGACGCTGGCCAACGTGCCGGAGGGGTTCGACGCGGTGGTGGTGGCGGACCTCGCCCGGGCGCTGAGCCGCGACGTCGAGGGGCCGGCGGTGCTGGTGCACGTCGCCCGCGATTCCGGGCGCTCGGCCGCCTTCGTGGGCGCCCTGAAATTCGTCGCCCCCGAGATCGAGGTGCTGAGCGTGCCGGCCTGGGACTGCCAGCCCTACGACCGGGTCTCGCCCAACGGATCAATCGCGGCCCAGCGCATGACGGCCCTGTCGCGCCTCGCCCGCTCGCGCTCCTCGGAGGCGCAGCCCCGCATCCTCTGCACCACCGTCAACGCTCTGATTCAGCGGGTGCCGCCCAGAGAGAAGATCGCGACCGAGACCTTCTCGGCCGCCATCGGCAACGTGGTGCCGATGGACACGGTGACGGCCTGGGTCGAGGCCAACGGCTTCCTGCGCACCGGCACCGTGCGGGATACCGGCGAGTACGCGGTGCGCGGCGGCATCCTCGACCTGTCGCCGCCGGGCCTGCCCAACCCGATCCGCCTCGACTTCTTCGGCGACACCCTGGAATCGATCCGCGCCTTCGACCCCGAGACCCAGCGCACGGTCGGGCAGCTGCGCTCGCTGGACCTCGTGCCGATGAGCGAGGTCCAGCTCACCACCGAGACGATCCGGCGCTTCCGCCAGGGCTACCTCTCGGCCTTCGGCGCGGCCAACCGCGACGACCGGCTCTACGAGACCATCAGCGAGGGCCGGCGCTATGCCGGCCTCGAGCACTGGATGCCGCTGTTCTACGATCGGCTCGACACGCTGTTCGACTACGTGGCCGGCGTGCCGATGGTGTTCGACGCCCAGGTGGACGAGGCGGCGCATGAGCGCCTGACCCTGATCCGCGACTATTACGACGCCCGCGCCGAGGCCATGAAGGCGCCGTCCCCCGGGGTCGCGCCCTACAAGCCGCTCAAGCCCTCCGCCCTCTACCTCACCCCCAACGAGTGGCGCGACCGGGTCGCGGCGGCCGCGGTCGCCCGGCTCTCGCCGTTCTCGATGCCGGAGAGCCCGGAGCGGGCGACCATCGACTGCGAGGGCCGCCAGGGCCGCAGCTTCGCCGCCGAGCGCGCCGACGAATCCGCCAGCGTCTTCGACGCGGCGGTGGCCCACGTGAAGGACCTGCAGGGCTCCGGTCATCACGTGATCCTGGGCTCCTGGTCCGACGGCTCGCGCGACCGGCTCTGCTCGGTGCTGGCCGATCACGGGTTGAGGAAGCCCGTTTCCATCAACACCCTGGCGGCCGTGAACGCGCTGAAGCGCGGCACCGACGTCGCCGTGGCGGTCTGGGGGCTGGATTCCGGCTTCGTGGTCGACCGGCTCGCGGTGATCTCGGAGGGCGACATCCTCGGCGACCGGCTGGTGCGCCAGAAGCGCAAGGCCAAGCGCCCGCAGGACATCATCCTGGAGGTGCAGGCCCTCCAGCCCGGCGACCTCGTGGTCCATGCCGACCACGGCATCGGCCGCTTCGTCGGCCTCAAGACCGTGACGGCGGCGGGCGCGCCGCACGACTGCCTGGAGATCCAGTATGCCGGCGGCCTGCTGCTGCTCCCCGTCGAGAACATCGAGCTCCTGACGCGCTACGGCTCGGAGGATGCCGAGATCGCCCTCGACCGTCTCGGCGGCGGCGCCTGGCAGGCCCGCAAGGCCAAGATGAAGAAGCGCATCCTGGAGATGGCCGGCCAGCTCATCCGGGTCGCGGCCGAGCGCTTCGTGCGCCAGGCCCCGCGCCTGCACGCGCCGGAGGGCCTCTACGACGAGTTCGCAGCCCGCTTCGCCTTCGAGGAGACCGAGGATCAGGCCAACGCCATCGACGCGGTGCTCACCGACCTCAATGCGGGCCGCCCGATGGACCGCCTCGTCTGCGGCGACGTCGGCTTCGGCAAGACCGAGGTGGCGCTCCGCGCCGCCTTCGCCGGCGCCATGGGCGGCAAGCAGGTGGCGGTGGTGGTGCCCACCACGCTGCTGGCGCGCCAGCACTACCGGACCTTCGCGGAGCGCTTCAAGGGCCTGCCCGTGGAGGTCGCCCAGATGTCGCGCTTCGTCTCCAGCACCGAGATGAAGCGGGTGCGCGACGGCCTGACCGCCGGCACCGTCGACATCGTGGTCGGCACCCACGCCCTGCTCGCCAAGAACGTGGCCTTCAAGGATCTCGGCCTCATCATCGTCGACGAGGAGCAGCATTTCGGCGTGGCCCACAAGGAGCGCCTCAAGGCGCTCCAGGCCGACGTGCACGTGCTCACCCTCTCGGCGACGCCGATTCCGCGCACGCTCCAACTCGCCATGACGGGGGTGCGCGAGCTCTCGATCATCGCGACGCCGCCGGTGGACCGCCTGGCCGTGCGCACCTTCGTGACGCCCTTCGATCCGCTCCTCATCCGCGAGGCCCTGCTGCGCGAGCGCTACCGCGGCGGCCAGTCGTTCTACGTGGTGCCGCGCATCGAGGATCTCGCCGAGGTCAAGCGCTTCCTCGACCAGGAGATGCCCGAGACCAAGGTGGCGGTGGCCCACGGCCAGATGGCGGCGGGCCAGCTCGAGGACGTGATGACGGCCTTCTACGAGGGCAAGTTCGACGTGCTGCTCTCCACCACCATCGTCGAATCCGGCCTCGACATCCCAACCGCCAACACCCTGATCGTGCACCGGGCCGACATGTTCGGTCTGGCCCAGCTCTACCAGCTGCGCGGCCGCGTCGGGCGCGCCAAGGCCCGGGCCTACGCGCTGTTCACCACCCCGGCCAACCGCACCCTCACGGTCCAGGCCGAGAAGCGCCTGCAGGTGCTCCAGACCCTCGACACCCTCGGCGCCGGCTTCCAGCTCGCCTCCCACGACCTCGACATCCGGGGTGCCGGCAACCTGCTGGGCGACGCCCAGTCCGGCCACATCAAGGAGGTCGGCTACGAGCTCTACCAGCAGATGCTGGAGGACGCGGTCACGGCCCTGAAGGCCGGCATCGACGAGCCGGTGGAGGAGGCCTGGTCCCCCACCATCGCGCTGGGCGCCCCCGTCACGATCCCGGAGGACTACGTCGAGGACCTCACCGTCCGCCTCGGCCTCTACCGCCGGCTCTCGACGCTGGAGAACGACGCCGAGATGGAGAGCTTCGGCGCCGAGCTGATCGACCGCTTCGGCCCGCTGCCGCCGGAGGTGGAGCAGCTCCTCAAGATCGTCACCATCAAGATCCTGTGCCGCGACACCAACGTGGAGAAGGTCGAGGCCGGCCCGAAGGGCGTCGTCGTGCATTTCCGCGACAAGGCCTTCGCCAACCCGCAGGGGCTGGTGGCCTACGTCGCCGAGCAGGCCTCCTTCGCCAAGGTGCGGCCGGACATGAGCATCGTCTTCATCCGCGAGCTCGACACCATCCCCGAGCGCCTCAAGGTGACCACGACGATCCTGCGCAGCCTCGCCACCATCGCCCGCCGCAAGAAGGCGGCGTGAGCCGGCAAAGAGGAGGCTGCGCGAGCCCGGAAAACGCGAAAAGGGCGCGCCGCCGGCACGCCCTTTTCGCAAACGAAGCAGAGGGTTGGTCCGGTCTCTTCGACCGGCGCGTCAGAGGTCGGGCTCGTTGAGGACGTAGGGGCCGATCTGGCTCTGCAGGTCGATGCAGGTGCCGGACCGGCGGCCCATCGCCTCGTCCACCACGATCACCGGGATGCCGGCCTGGCGCATCTGCTCGCGCAGGCGCTCGGAGAGCTGATCGTAGGCCGGGTCGTTCCGGGACGAGGCCTGGAGCAGGATCGCGGCCGGGCGCGCGATGACCGCGAGCACGTCATGCGCCGCCTCGAGCGAGGCGGTGACGCTGGCATAGCCGAGCTCGGCGAGCTCGGCGGCCAGCGAATGATCGATGGCGCGGTGGCCATCGTCGACAACGAGAACTTGTTGCAGCGCACCCATGAGCATCAGTGCTAGCCCATCCTTCGTCCCTTGGAAAGGGACTCGTGTGACAACACACATGTGGGCGGTTGGTTCGCCGGCCACGTTGTTAACGTGACCGTGCCGTCGGTCCCCTGAGCGCGGGATGAACCGGATCGATGCGGCGCATCATTCCACTGTGGGAAGACCGGACGGGCCGGGCGCAAGCCTCTCGTGCGAATCGACAATCCGGGTTTCGCCCCCGCCTGTGCGCCGCGGCGGCGGGATCGCGCCCGGGCGCCGGGGGAGCGACCGGCCCCCCGGCCACGACGCCGGCCGGGTCGGCGTTCAGGCGCGCCGGATGGCCAGGGTGCGGTCGTCCGCGATGCCGGCGGCGAAGGGCGAGGCCGCCCAGGCATCGACCGTCTCGGGAATCGCGATGTCGCGCTGCAGCGCTTCGGCGTGGCAGGCGCGTCCCCGGAAGGCGAGGCGGCCGTCGGGGTCCCGGCGCAGGGCCATCAGGGTCGAGAACAGGTGCGCGCGCTCGGGATGGGTCAGGGACAGGGCGACGTCGTTGGCCTCCCGGGCGCCGGTCAGCAGCGCGGTCTCGCCGAAGGCGATCACGTCGACGACCGGGCGGTGCTCCGAGGAGGCCAGGCTGCGCGGTCCGAGCTGCCCCGGGGCGCGATGCGCGAGCACGATGCCGTGCAGGCTCGCCGGCAGGCGGCTGGCGGCGAGGTTGCGCTCCAGGCGGGCGGGCACCACGAGGCGCGTGGGCAGGGGCTGGTCGAGGGCGGCGGCGAAGCTGCGGGCCTCGAAGACCGGCAGCGTCTCGACCCCGGCTCCCGCCACCAGGGCCGCACCGAGCCCGGTCACGAGTCCGCGCAGGTCGCTCTGCGGCACCAGGCTGAGGATGCGGTCGCCGGGCTGGACCCGGGCGGTGACGAGGTAGACGGCGATGGCCGCCAGCAGCGCGTCGCCGCTGCGATGGACCGGACGCGTTGGATCGCCCTCGGCGAAGCTGATGAACCCGCCGGGGCCGGCCGCGAAGGGGCCGCCCGCCTGATCGAGGGCCATGGCGTCGAGGCTGATCACCCCGTCCGGGACGTCCGGACCGAAGGCGGCGAGGTAGCGCAGGCCGAAATAGCGCACCGCGACCCGGCACAGGCGCTCGGCGAGGGCGAGGGGGCCGAACCGCGTCTGGGTGATGACGGCCGGGAGCGCGGCGTGCTGGACGGCGGCGAGCAGGCCCTCCTCGTCGAGGGTGAGGGGCAGCAGGCAGGGGATATGGCCGGCGGCCTCCACCGCCAGATAGGCGATGAAGCTCTCGGAGCTGCCCGGGAGGGCGATGCCGATGCGGCTGCCCGGGGCCAGACGCCAGCTGCGCAGGCCGTTGGCGAGGCGGGCCACGATCTCGGCCGCCGAGGCGTAGGTCCAGGTGATGGCGGCCCGCCCGCTCCAGAGCGGCTTGTGCGGCGGGTCGACGAAGGCGACGCGCCGCGGATGGGCATGCGCCGTGCCCGCGAGCAGGGTGCAGAGGCGCTGCGCCCGGGGTGGAACCCGCGCGCTGTCGGGGCCCTCGCCGGAGGCGCTCGCCGGCGCGGGGCCGGACCCGACCTGGGCCGAACGGCCGGGACCCGTCGCGGAAGCACCATTCATGCGGAGACTGGCCTGAGACAGTGGAATCCCTGCCCGGACGGAGTCCAGGAGGTGGGCGGCTTGAAGATGGGCTGCTTGCTGCGCCGGCACGTGCGCTGACTCCCGCGACCCACCGTTCATGAAGGCTTAGGGTTAAGCCCGGCTTAACCGCCGGACCCCGGTCCTGACCGCGGTGTCATGTCTTCGCCGCATTCGGGGGGAAAGCAGTCCGCCCTGTCGTCGGGGCGGGACCGTGCCGTCGAGGGCGCGGTCCGGGGGTTGCCGCGCGGTGGCGGAGGGATTCGTCCGCCGCGCCGCCGCGATCCGGGCCCCGTCATGATCCCGGCCCAGGGGCGATGTCGGCTTCGAAGCGATGGCGGTCGAAAGGGGCCTGTCCGGCAGGTCCGGTGCGATGAATGCGCCGAACCGGTACCGAACGGGCCTCCCAAGCCCCGAAGCGCCCTTGAAGTCCGAACCGTTCGATGCGAATCCGCGCTCCAGTTTCAAGGCGCATCCCGCGAGCCGAATCCGTTACGCCGTCATCTTAAGGGGTCAGAGCTGATGTTCTTCGCCAACCGTCCCGCGCGCCCGCTGCGCGTCGCCGCGTTCCTCGCCCTGGCCGGCCTCACCGGCGCGGCGGGGGTTGCCGGACCGGCTCTCGCGCAGGCGCCCAAGGGCAAGGCCGCGCCGGCCCCGGCCGCCCCCGCGC